>CAZHIV010000433.1:0-8583 GCA_964532675.1 uncultured Planctomycetaceae bacterium | reverse complement strand
TTGCGTGCCAGCCGGCGACCCGTTGGGGTCGCGGCTGGTGGATCGGTTTTGTGCGGCGCTGGGGTGTTCCGCTCCGCGGCTACGCAGCGGGCGTTTCCCAGCCGTCGCGACGTTCGCGCAAGAAACCGGTGAAGCGATCCTCGCCAATCGCCGACCGAGCCTCGGCCAGCAGCCGCTGGTAATAGGTCAGGTTATGGATCGAGACGAGCATCGGTCCCAGCATTTCACCCGCCTGGAACAAGTGGCGCAGGTACCCCCGGCTGTGCCGGCAGGCGAGGCAGGGACAGGCCGCGTCGAGCGGCCGGCGATCGAGCGCGAACTGCTGGTTGCGCAAGCGGATCGGGCCGGCGTCGGTGAACGCCAGGGCATTCCGACCGTTGCGCGTCGGCATCACGCAATCGAACAGGTCCACGCCGCGGGCGATCGCCTCGAGCAAATCGATGGGCCGGCCGACGCCCATCAAGTAGCGCGGCCGGTCGCGCGGCAAGAGGGGCGTTGTGATATCGAGGGCGGCGACCATTTCGGCCGGCGATTCGCCCACGCTCAGGCCGCCGATGGCGTAGCCGACGAAGTCCATGGCCACCAGGCGCTCGGCCGACTCGGCCCGCAGCTCCGCATCCAGCCCGCCTTGCACGATGGCGAACAGCGCCTGGTCCGCGCGGGTGGCGGCGGCACGGCATCGCTCGGCCCACCGCAGGCTGCGGCGCATGGCGTCGGCCACGACCGCGCGCTCGTTGGGCAGGGCCACCACGTGGTCGAGGACCATCGCCACGTCGCTGCCGAGCTGCTCCTGTATGGCGACGGCCCGCTCGGGCGTGAGCTCGACCGCCGCCCCGTCGATGTGCGAGCGAAACCGCACGCCGCTTTCGTCGACCTTCATCCGCTCGGCCAGGCTGAACACCTGGAAGCCGCCGCTGTCGGTGAGGATCGGCCCGTCCCAGCCCATGAACGCGTGCAGCCCGCCGAGCGCCGCCACGGTTTGCTCGCCGGGGCGGAGCGTGAGGTGGTAGGTGTTGGCGAGGATCATCTGCGCGCCCGTTTCGCGCAGCCGGCCCGGATCGACGCCCTTGACCGTCCCCTGCGTGCCGACCGGCATGAAGGCGGGCGTCTCGACGTTGCCGTGCGGCGTGGCGAACGTGCCGCGGCGCGCGGGAGAGCCGGCGTCGGTGTGCAGAACGTCAAAGGAGAAAGGCATGGAAGTCGAGAGTCGATGGTTGAGTGTCGAGGGTCAGAGGACAATGCATCGCTGACTCTGGCCCTCGACCCCCAACCCTCGACCCTCAACCAACTTCAGTCTCCACGCAGCTTGAGGCCTTGAATCGTGAGCTTCTCGCGGACCTCGTTGAGGCTGGTGACGCCGAAGTTCTTGCACTCCAAGAGGTCGTCGCCGGTTCGGCGCACGAGCTCGCCGATCGTGGACAGGCCGAGCCGGACCATGCACTTCCGCGCCCGCACCGAAAGGTTGAGGTCGGCGATTGGCCGATCCAAGAGGGCCCGCTCGTCGGCCGACAGCAGCTCGGGGTCGTAGGCCGGCTCCTCCTCGCGGATCTGGTCGGCGAACTGGCCGAGCTCCAGGCCCTTCGAATGGAGCATGTCGCGGATTTCCACGAGCGATGTCTCGCCAAAGTTCTTGCTGGCCAACAGCTCTTGCTCGCTCGTGCGCGTGAGGTCGCCGAGCGTCATGACGCCCATCTTTTGCAGGCAGTTGCGGCTGCGGACCGAGAGCTCGAAATCGGTGACCGGAATGCCCAGCACCTGGCTGAGCCGATCCTGCCGGCGCCGCGCGTCCTCGTCGTAGAACATGTCGCGAGCGGCGTCGGCGTCTTTATAGAACAGGCGAGCCCGCGGATGATCGGGAATCTGGTCCAGCACGCGCTTGTAGGATTGCCGCGCTTTCTCGTACTGCTGCGTGTCCTCGTACAGCACGCCGAGGTTGAGCAGCGTGCCGACGTGCGTGGGAAACTGGCCGGCGGCCCGCTCGTACAGCTCCCTGGCGTAGCTGTCGTTGCCGTGCCGGTCGTTCTCCAGCGCCAGCCCGAACAGCGCGCCGGCATGGCCGCCGTCGGCCGCCACGGCCCGCTCCAGGAGCGCGACCACCTCGCTCGGATTGCCGCCCAGCGCCGAAACGGTCGCCGCGCGCTGATACAGGTACTCGGCCGTCTGCTCGACCGCGCCGGAAAGCTGGTTGAGCACGTCGAGCGCATCCTGCGGGCGGCCGTTGTAGCGGAGGCCCTCCGCCTTGGCGACCGCGACCTGGTCGCGCGAATAGCCGGCCCGCTCGGCCGACTCGTAGGCGCTCAGCGCCTCGGCGTAGCGGTCCAGCGCGAGGTAGGCCTTGCCCAGGTAGAAGTGGGTGAGCGCCCCGCCGTCGGCGTGCGTGAGGACTTCCACCGCGTCGCTGTAGCGACCCAGCAGGTAAATACACACGCCCAGCCTGGCCGACGTGGCAGGGCTGCGATTCGGCTGGGCCTCCAGCTCCGACACCGCCTCGCGCAGCTCGCGGTAATTGCCGTAGTTCTTGGCGATCGCCGAGGTGATCTGCACGATCTCGTTCGGGCCAAAGGCCGACGGCGATAATACAATTTGATTCACGACCGATTCGGTACCCATCGACATTTCCAAACTCTCCTGCTAACTGTAGTTGGCCTCTGCGAGGCCGCCTGCTTCGCTGGGATCCCAGACCCCGGCTACAGGCCTGAATTGCACATCAAAGCCAGCGGTCGGAGTCGAACCGACAACCCCCGCATTACGAATGCGGTGCTCTGCCAATTGAAGCTACGCTGGCGGGGGGCGCTTACAATGGGAAGCCGATTGTAGGCGGCGTGCCGCCGCTAATTCTACTCCGCGGGCGAAAAGGGCGAAAGCCCGCCCCTGGCGGCTCGTTCCGCGCGGCGGCCGCGAGTAGCCGGTGGGGAAGACGAACAATATTCACGGCCTCATCCCGGCAGGGTAAGCTTCACCACAAGCGCGTGGGCGGCAGCGGTCGGCGGCCTTCCCCTCGGAGGCGTTCGCATGAAACGGCGTCATCATCCCATCCATCATATCGACGACTACGAACCGCTGGTCGGCGCGGAAGTCATCGATCGCATCCGGAACAAGGCCGAGCCGCTGCGGGGACTACACGTCTCCAATGTCAACTCGACGTACCACGGCGGCGGCGTCGCGGAGCTGCTCTCCTCGCTCACACTGCTGATGAGCAGCGTCGGCATCACGACGGGCTGGCGCGTCATCCACGGGCCGCCCGATTTCTACAGCACCACCAAGAAGATGCACAACGCCCTGCAGGGCGGCCAGATCGACCTGACCGAGCAGAAGCTCGAAATCTACGAAGACGTCGTTTATGAAAACGCGATTCGCAACCACCTGGACCACGATTTCGTGATCGTTCACGACCCGCAGCCGCTGCCGCTGGTGACGCATTATCGCAAGCGAGGGCCGTGGATTTGGCGTTGCCACATCGACCTCACCCAGCCCCACCGCGAGCTTTGGAAATACCTCGCGACGTTCATCGAGCAATACGACGCGGTGATCCTCACGTTGAAGGAGTACGCCCAAAAACTGAAGACGCCGCAGCGGTTCTTCATGCCGGCGATCGACCCGTTCACGCTCAAAAACCGCGAGCTGACGGGCGAGGAGGTCGAAGAGCGCCTGAACCACTACCAGATTCCGATCGACCTTCCGCTGGTCGTCCAGATTTCGCGGTTCGACGAGTGGAAGGACCCCAAGGGCGTCATCGAAGCGTTTCAAAAGGCGCGGAAGGAGGTCGACGCGACGCTCGTGCTGCTCGGCAACATTGCCACGGACGATCCCCAAGGACAAGCGGTCTACCAATCGCTTCAAGAGCAGCGCGACGAGCGGATAATCATCCTCTCGGTGCAGGACTCGGCGCTGGTGAACGCGCTGCAGCGGCGGGCGGCCGTGGTGCTGCAGAAATCGATTCGCGAAGGCTTCGGGCTGACCGTCGCCGAGGCGATGTGGAAAGGGGCCGCGGTCATCGGCGGCAACGCCGGCGGCATTCGCTGCCAGATCGAGGACGGCGTCAACGGCTTTCTCGTCTCCTCCGTCGACGAGGCCGGCCAGCGGATCGTTCAACTGCTGCACGACGAGCCGCTGCGGAAGCGGCTCGGCCGGCAGGCGCGGGAGACGGTGCGCGAGAAGTTCTTGATGGTGCGGCTGCTGGAGCAGTATCTCGACCTGTTCAGCGCATTCGAGACAGGTTTCCGCCTGCGGTGAATGGAATTCCATCGAATCCAATGACACATATTAGCCCGCAGCGCAAGCAAGGGATTCCCGTGCTTGCGCTGCGGGCTAGTGTGGTGTTCGTAGCTAATGAATAACTAACCCTGCCACTGCTCGTAGGCTTCCAGGCCGGCGACGGCGAGGAAGAACGCCAGCCCGCCGGCCAGCACGACGAAAGTTGCCCGCGAGTTGCGATACGCGCTTCCCACCCACTCGGTCCGGCCGTTAAGAATCAACAGCACGATCGCCAACGCCGGGACGAACAACCCGCCGACGATGGCGTAGGTTTTTTGCATCGTGCGGAAATCGACTGCCGCCAGCCCGGCGATGGGCAGAACGGCCATCGCCACGAGGTACGACTGGTAGGGCAGGCCGCGCGTATCGACGCGCGTCGGGCGGTCGCGTCCCAGGCGAAGGATCGACCAAAGATCGGCAAACAGATAAGGGACGCTCTGCCAAACGCCCAGCAGGCTGCTGAAGACGGTCGCCCAGGCGCCGACGAGGAAGGCCCACTTCGCGAGCTTGCCGGCTCCGCCGAACGTCAGCTCGAGCCGGCCTGCGATATCTGCCAGCAGCGATGCCCCGCCGCCGCGCATCGGTCCCAGCGAGTTGCCGATGACGACCATCGCCAGGCCGAACACGGCCGTGGCGGCGAACCCGATGGCGAGATCTGCTCTGCACAGCGACAAGTCGGCCGGCCCCTCGCGGCCGACTTCGCGAATCCAGTACCCGTAGCAGAGGATCGTCACGGTGCCGCCGACGCCGCCGATCAGGGCGACCGTCCACGGCACGCCGCCGGCGGGAATTGTTGGAAGCACCAGCCCGGCGAGGACGTCCGCCAGCGGCGGGCGCAGCGCGATCGCCGTGAGCACGACTATGGCGAACATCAGGCAGATGCAGCCGCTCATCACTTTTTCGAACAGTCGGTAGCCGCCCAGCCGGATTAATGCCACGGCCAGCAGACTGTGCAGGGCACCATAGGCGATCTTGTCGGCCTGCGGCCGGTCGGCGCCGAACAGCGGATAGATGGCGTGGCATGTGACGCCCGTCGCGCTCATGATGGCCGCCGCGACGAGGAAGGTCCAAACGACGAGGTAGGCCAGGAACAACCAGCTCGCGGCGCGGTGAAAATGTGTCGCGCAGCCTTCGACGAGCGTCGTGCCGGTCGCCAGTTGCCAGCGGGTGAGGCCCTCGCTGAGGACGAACTTCAAAAAAGCGCCGAGCAACACGGCCCACAGGATGGCCAGGCCCAACGCGCTGCCCGTGAAGGCGGCGGTGGCCAGGTCGCCCGCCCCCACGCCGGTGGCGGCAACCAGGATGCCCGGTCCGATGAGAGCCAGCAGTCGGCGGTTCGTTTTCATGGCGTTTTCCGGTGTCGAGCCGCGAGTCGCTCCCGGCCGCGCGCGTGGCTACAATGGTCGGCAAACCCGGAGGCATGCCACGTGAAGTTTCAAACTGCCAGTTGCTCGTTTGTGTTGTGGATATTGATTTCCGCTTGCGTCTTCGCCGAAGTCGACGAGCGCCCGCTGGACGTGCGGGTCGTGCCGGCCTTTCCGCGGCTCGAGTGGCCAGGCTGGGTGCGCGGCCTCGAGGAAGGCCGGCCGCGCGATCCGCGCCCGCTGCTCGTCACCGGCGCCGGCGACGGGACCAATCGCATCTTCGTGGTTTCGCAGTATGGTTCGGTGCACGTTTGGCCCAACGACCCGGCGGCCGACGAGATGGAAACGTTCCTCGACATTCGCGAACGCGTGCAATATCACGATCGCGAAAACGAGGAAGGCTTCCTGGGGCTCGCGTTCCATCCCGACTACCAGGAAAACGGCGAGTTCTTCATCTATTACACGGCCCGCCGGCAACGGCCCGACGAGCCGCACGTGTCGGTCATCTCGCGGTTCCGCGTCTCGGCCGACGACCCTAACCGCGCCGACGCCGGCAGCGAAGAGGTCATTATGCAGATCGAACAGCCGTATTGGAATCACAACGGCGGCACGATCGTGTTCGGGCCGGATGGATATCTCTACATCGGCCTGGGCGACGGCGGCGCTCGCGACGATCCGCACGGCAACGGCCAGGACTTGAAAACGCTGCTGGGATCGATTCTGCGGATCGATGTCGACAACAAGGACTCCGGCCGCGAGTATGCCATACCGAAGGACAACCCGTTCGCCGGCCTCGGCCAGGAGGCGCGCGGCGAGATTTGGGCGTACGGAATTCGCAACGTGTGGCGGATCGCATTCGATCGCGAGACGGGCGAACTGTGGGCCGGCGACGTCGGCCAGGATATCTGGGAGGAAATTGACGTCATTCGCCGCGGCGGCAACTACGGATGGAACCTTCGCGAGGGGATGCACCCGTCGACCCCTAAAACCCCTGGCGTGCCCGAGGGGAGTCCGCCGCAGCCGGAGCTCATCGAGCCGATTTGGGAGTACCACCACGATGTCGGCAAGAGCATCACCGGCGGCCACGTGTACCGCGGCCGCGACGTGCCGGAGCTGCAAGGCGGCTACCTCTACGCCGACTTCGTCACCGGCCAGATGTGGGCCCTTTGGTACGACATGAGCCAAAAGAAAGTGACGGCCAATCGCGAGATCCTCGCCAAGGGCCTGCCCGTCATGTCGTTCGGCGAGGATGATGCCGGCGAAGTGTATTTCGTGACCCAGGAAGGCGGCATCCACAAATTCGCGCCGCCCCGCGCTGCGGCAGGCGAGTAACGACGAAACTTGGATTTCACCACGACGGCACGACGGACACGACGAAGGATTTTGAGACAAGATTTACAGGATGCACAGGATTTTAAGTTGCAAACACTGAACGAATCCGATTCCCAAGTTTCCTGTCAATCCTGTTAATCCTGTCCGATTTTCGCGCCGTTGTGCTCGTCGTGCCGTCGTGGTGAATTCTGCTTGAGTATTGGCAGGAACGGCGGGGCCCCGTCGGCGAGGCGGGCTTCGAGCCTTTCGGTGCAGTCGCAGTCGCCGCAGGCCCAGGGCTCGGCGCCGTTTTCGTCGCGGCAATTCGCGCGGGCGTGGGCGTCCTGGATCTTCACCAGGTCGAAGTACTCCTCCCAGTACGGCCGCTCTTCCTCCAGCGGCACGTTGCAGTAGCACACCTCGACCCACCGGGCCGTGCCGTCGCTGAATAGCCGGGCGGTGCGCATATTGCGCAGGTACTCGCCCTCGGCGACCGAGCCGGCCCCCAGCGTGCCGCGCTCGATGGCCTCCAACAGGGCCCGTTCCCGGCCCGCTTTCACCCTTCCTCGTACCAGGTATCTCATAATCTGAATTGTTCCCAGTTCCATCACGACGACAAGCCGCTCGCGGCTTAGCGAGCCCTGCCACACTCCGCTATAATCGACGACCGGCAACCCAGTATTCCCCGTCCGACCGCACACCAACATGAGCACCATCCCCGCCACCGGCCTCGACACGCCCTACCCGCTCGACGACGCCACGATCGAGCGCTTCCGCGAAGACGGCTTCATCCGCCTGCCGGGCGTATTGAGCGCCGACGTGCTGGCCGAGTACGCGCCGGAGATCAACCAGCTCGTAGATGAATCGAACCGGCTAAAAGACATCCCGCTGGCCGAACGGACGTTGTACCAACAAGCGTTCATCCAGGTGGCTAACCTGTGGACTCGCAGCGAGCGCGTGCGCGAGTTCGCCTTCAGCCGGCGGCTGGCCCGCATCGCGGCCGAATTGCTGGGGACGCGCGGCGCGCGGATGTGGCACGACCAGGCGCTCTACAAGGAGCCGGGCGGCGGCTTCACGCCCTGGCACGTCGATCAGCAATACTGGCCGATGGCCAGCTCGCTCTCGGTCACGGCCTGGATTCCCTTGCAGCCGGTGCCGATCGAAATGGGCCCGCTGTGCTTCGGCCGGGGCAGCCACCGCAAGCACATCGGCCGCGACCTGGCGATCAGCGCCGAAAGCGAAGAGCGGATCCGCGAGGACGTCCGCCGCGAGAAGATCGTCGAGGTGCAGGAGCCATTCGCGCTGGGCGACGTGAGCTATCACCTCGGCTGGACCCTCCACCGCGCCGGCCCGAACACGACGCTCGCGCCGCGGCGCGTGTTCACGATCATCTACATGGACTCCGAGATGCGCCTCGCCAAGCCGACAAACGCCAACCAGCAGCTCGACTGGGACACCTGGACCCCCAGCAGCCAAATCGGCGAAGTGATGGACGACCCGCTGAACCCGGTGCTGTACACCACGTAGCCGAGTTTCTCCGCAACTCGGAATTGGCAGTTTCGGAGAAACTGCCCTCGTGAGGATTCCCCGCACCACGTGGGCTTCTTCGACGCCGGTGAGCTTCACGTCGAGGCCGCGGAAGGGGTGGCTGAAT
>CAZHIV010000432.1:0-3210 GCA_964532675.1 uncultured Planctomycetaceae bacterium | reverse complement strand
GCATCGGCCTGAACTACGCCGACCATGCTGCCGAGACCGGCGCGAAGCTGCCCGCTGAGCCGGTCCTCTTCATGAAGGCTACCAGCGCGATCTGCGGCCCAAACGACGACATCCAGCTTCCCCGCGGCTCGACCCACACCGACTGGGAGGTCGAGCTGGGCGTCGTCATCGGCGAGCCGGCCAAGTACGTGAGCGAGGAGGCCGCACTCGACTACGTGGCCGGATACTGCACCGTCCACGACGTCTCCGAGCGCCACTTCCAGAAGGACCGCGGCGGCCAGTGGACCAAGGGTAAAAGCTGCGACACCTTCGGCCCGATCGGCCCCTGGCTCGTGACCAAGGACGAACTGCCCGATCCCCAGAACCTGCGCCTCTGGCTGGAAGTCGACGGCGAGCGCCGCCAGGACGGCTCCACCCGCACGATGATCTTCGGCGTGAAGACGCTGGTCAGCTACCTCAGCCAATTCATGACGCTCCACCCGGGCGACATCATCAGCACCGGCACCCCCGCCGGAGTCGGCATGGGCCGCAAGCCACCGGTCTACCTGCGCCCGGGCCAGACCGTCCGCCTCGGCGTCGAAGGCCTCGGCCAGCAGCAGCAGCGCGTCGTCGCCGACCGATAGAGAATTCCCCTCCCCGTCGCTGGGGAGGCGAGGGGCTCGCAAACGCGTTCCCATTTCACTCACTGAAGGGCAT
Organism: uncultured Planctomycetaceae bacterium; assembly: GCA_964532675.1. Taxonomy (GTDB): domain Bacteria; phylum Planctomycetota; class Planctomycetia; order Pirellulales; family Lacipirellulaceae; genus JABDGM01. The sequence goes on along the minus strand of CAZHIV010000432.1, from coordinate 2,514 downwards.
TAGCTGACAAGCGTGTCTTGCTCAGCAAGGCGTGCCCTGATCCAGCCAGGCCGATTTGGATGGGCTTGCCGGACGGATCCGAAGGGTAAACCGTTTTCTTGTGACGTGTATTCGACCATAATTTCACGTTTACACCCTAGCTGTCAGACCGTCATCGGCGTTCTAGCGCCGCGTCGGGTCTCGGCTGGAAAGAACTTGTATCGTCGGCATCACCGCTGCCACTCATCGCTCGTGTCCCACCTTGCATTTCTATTCATTTGTGTCACCTGGGGCGCGAGCTTCATTTTGATGGAGCGGGCCACGCACGCGTTCGGGCCCGTCGGCGTGGGGATTGGGCGGCTGGTCGGTGGGGCGGCGGTGCTGGTGGTGGTGTGGTGGGTGCAGCGCGGGCGGCATCGGGTGGCGTGGGCCGATGTGATGCGGATCGCCGGCGTGGCGCTCGTGGGGACGACACTGCCGTTTGTCGTCCAGCCGTATTGTTTGGCGCAGGGGTTCGGCCACAGTTTCTTTGGGATGCTAGTGGGTCTGGTGCCGCTGGCCACGATCGTCGTGTCGGTGCCGATGCTCGGCGTGTGGCCGACGCGGCGGCAGTTGGCCGGCGTGCTGGGCGGGCTGGCGTGCATGGTGCTGTTGGTGCAGGACGGGACCGACCGCGGCATGTCCGCCGGCCTGTTGGCGCTAGCCCTCACGGTGCCCGTTTGTTACGCGCTGGGAAACACATACTTGAAGTGGAGGCTATCGCACGTACACGCGGTGCCGTTGACGGCGCTTGTGCTGGGATTGGCCGCGGCGTGGCTCGCGCCGTTGGAATTGGTGCCGGGCGCGTTGGATAGGGTTGGGCTTGCGGGACCCGTGCAGGCGGAAGATTGGGCGCTGGCGGTGGGAGCGCTCGCGGTGCTGGGCATCGTCAGCACAGGCGTGGCGGTGCTGCTGTTCATTCACCTCGTGGTGAAGGAGGGTCCGCTGTTTGCCGGGATGGTGACGTACGTCGTGCCGGTGTTGGCCCTGGTTTGGGGAGCGGCGGATGGCGAGGCGATTACGGCGCGGCAGTTGGCGGCGATCGGCGGCGTGCTGGCGATGGTGGCCGTGGTGCAATTGGGTGGGCGGGCGACGGCTGAGATTTCCGAAACGGAAACGGGTGAACCACATTTCTGTCCTTCAGAGAACCCGGCGGACGCGCCGATAGGCGAAGCAAGATCGGATGGCAAGGACGACGATGGTTAGTCCGCGGCGAAGCTGCCCTGCCCTTTTCGGCGGACCATTGCTAGAATTCTCACCGCGAACCCAAAGCGGATTTGGCCGTCTTTGGTGATGCGGCCGCCGGGGCCGGCGAGCAGTTCGCTCGCGGCTGTGGTGCGTGAGCCGCGTCCGGCCTTTGGGTCGGTTACGCCTCCACCTTTGCGATGTGCTCCTGCTGAATCCCCCTCACCCCCCTGCCCTGCCGTGGCTCACGTTGCTTTTTGCTTTTGTTGTCTGGTTTGGGGCTCGTCGTTCATCCTGCTGGAGCGCGTGACGCACTCGCTGGGGCCGGTCGAGATCGCGATGTGGCGTTTCGGCGGCGGGGCCGTGGTTTTGGGAGGCATTTGGTGGCTGGCGTATCGCGAGTACCGGCCGAACCGGCGCGACTGGTTGTCGGTCGGCTTGTTCGGGCTGGTATTCATCGCGCCGCCGCAGATCATACTGCCGTATCTGATCCACCAGGGCTTCGGCCATAGCTTCTTCGGGCAGATGGTGGCACCGGTGCCGCTGATCACGATGCTGGTGTCCATTCCGTTGCTTGGCGTGCTGCCCAACCGCCGGCAAGTGGTCGGCGTGCTGGGCGGGCTGGCCTGCATGTGGCTGATTGTCGATGACGGCATCGACCGGGGGATGTCGCTTGGTTTTCTCGCGCTGACGCTGTCGATTCCCATCTCGTCGGCCGTCGGCAATACGATCATCAAGTCGAAGCTGGGGCAGGTGCCCGCGGTGCCGTTGACGGCGATGATGCTGGTGGCGGGCGGAGTGTCGCTGGTGCCGCTGCAGTTTTCGCCGACGACGATGAGCGCGTTCCATCTGTCGGCGCCGGCCGACATACAGGCGGCCGGGCCGACGCTCCTGACGTGGCTGTACCTGTTCGTATTGGCCGTGGTGGCGACGGGAATTTCCACGGCAACTTTCGTGTGGCTGGTTTTGCAGCGCGGACCGCTGTTTGCGGGAATGACGACGTACGTGGTCCCGGTGCTGGCGCTGTTGTGGGGCCAGGTGGACCGGGAGCGAATCAGCCCGCAGCAGGTGGCCGCTATTGCCGGGGTGTTGGCCATGGTCGCGCTGGTACAATGGGGATCGCGGCGCGTGGAAGCGGCCGGCGAGCCGGCCGCGCTGCCGGAGGTACTAGCGGAGGCGATCGCGCCGTTGCCGCTGGCGACCGAGCGACAGTTGACGATCGCTCCGACCGCAGCGGAGCTTGCCGCAAGCAAGTCAGTCGCGACGCGACCGGAATCGCAAGTAGCATAAGGTAGGGTGGGTCGAGTCCGC
>CAZHIV010000431.1:0-7793 GCA_964532675.1 uncultured Planctomycetaceae bacterium | reverse complement strand
CTGGAAGTGGCTGACGTCTCCGGATGTTCCGGCGCGGCGGAAGTCGTCGACATGCAAACCGGTGTAGTGAAAATCCGCGTCGCGATGTACCGCGAGACCGATCTGCTGCAGCACGTCGACTGGCGGGAAAAACCGCTCGCGCCGGGACTGTAGCGGCGCCCCCATTTCGCGCGTAATGATTCACGTTTCGCCTGTTTCGATTCACGGAATGTGTGAATTCATGCGTCGGCGGGGGCTTTTGATTCAGCGGCCGGTTTGGGCCAGAGGTCGAGAGGGCAGTGGCCGTTGGGGCTGGCCAGTTCGACGGGCAGGCTCACGCTACAGCACATCTTGCCGCATTTCCTGCGCTGTGCGCGGTAGTGCTCACAGCCGTCGCACACCGCTTGCCGCGGGGCCTGCTCTGCGGCCGGGAGTTGCTCCGGCCCCGCCGTCAGCGTGAGCGTGCCGACGTCGCCGGCCGTCAGCGCGATTCGCTCGCGGGATGGTCGATGGTTGAGGGTCGATGGTTGAGAGGCCGCGGCTCTCAGCTCTCGGCGCTGGGGATTCGGCGGCGTTTTCAGCGGGCACGCCTGGCAGGCGACCAGGCCGGCGGCGATCGGTCCCGAGGCCGTCTGCTTCACGAGAATTTCGTGCGGCGTGCAGGGGGCTTTGATCGCGTGGTTCCGGCACAGGAATGCGGGGACTGCGCCCTCTGTGCCGTCGGCGAGCGTCACGGGTTGGGGCGGCAATCTTCGGCCGCGGAAGACGCAGGAGAGCATGGGGGAGCCAGAGGTCAGAGGTCAGCGATCAGAGGTCAGACAGAGGCGGCGGCCCGTGGCCGCTCATTCCGGCGGTGTGCAGGTGCCCGTGGCTTCGCCGTAGGGGAGGCCGAGGTCTCCGCATTCTGCGTCTTCGGTTTCTGATGGCAGGCCGAACGTGGGGACGGTGAAGTCGCAGCCGCTGGTGGTGCGCTCCTCGGCATAGCCGTAGTAGGCGAAGAGGTAGAAGTTCGATCCGTCGCTGGCGACGATCATTGACCCCTGCACCGGACGCTGGTCTTCGGCATCGAGGCCCGCGCCCAAGCCCGCCCAGGTGAAGTCTTGCGTCGCCGGCGGGCTGTCGCACAGGTGGAAGTCGAGCAGCAGCCGGTTGTTGTCGGTGTCGAGTTCGCGGGAGACACAGGTGGTGATCGGAGAATAACCGGGAAACATGCTGGGATCGTCCGCGTCGAGCTCCTGGCTGAGCGCGTTGGGCGAGTCGCCGACTGAGTCGTCGGGATCGGGCGAGTAGAGCCCCGTGCCGAGATCTTCGCCGCAGATCAGGTGATGCGTGAACGTCAGGCCGTCCAGCCCGAAATCGGCCAGCGCCTGCAGTCCTTCACCGAAAAACACCAACACGGCCGGCATGGATCGTTACTCCGGAATGTCTTCTTCGCATGTGGAACTGATCTCTAAATGAACAGCATCCAGAAACATCGTGTGGTCGTTTGGAACACGGCATTCCGTGCCGCTCCACGGGAACCCGTACCACACCAGATCGAGATACAGCGGCTCGTCGTAGTTGTTCTCGTCGATCACAAACGACGTGAAGTCGAGCGGCAGGTTGATGCTGCCGCCGGGAATTCCCGAGGCTTCGCCGCCGTGAGCAATTGTCACGCCGTCGTGCACAACACGGGCGGAACAGTCAAGAAACGACGTCCCCTCCATGTATCCCGAAACCGCATCTTCCGTGTCGCAGTGAATTTCGAAGTCGAAACTGACGGTGATCTGTTTGCCGGCGGGCGGCTGCGCGAAGCCGAGCGGGAAGCGGAATCGGAGAATCTGCGTCACGACGCCATCTTCGCAGTCTCCGCTCAGCGGATCGGGATCGCCGTCTGCCCCGACAATGTCCACTGTGGCGAATGTGTCATCGGATTCGCCGGACGCGTTGGAAGGGTTGGTCCAGGCGGCGATCCGCTCCGTGGTGAGCGCCACCCCCGCAGCGTCCTCAATGTCTGCCGTGTTGCTGTTCGTGGCGACGTTGTCGGAGAAGATGATTTCCTCTTCGCGTGCCGGATTGATCGACGTTTCCGCGGCGAACGCGGCGGCGTAGATGGGTGCGACGATTGAGCCGAAGGCGATCTCGGCGGCAACCGCCTCGGGGGCGACGCCCTGCCAGGCGGCCATGAAGATCGCCACGCCGGCCAGCCCCAGCGCGCAGTTGGCTTTGATCCAATCACAGTCGATCTGGTAGCCGGGGCAGCCTCCCTCGGTTTCGTACGCCTTGAGGCCCGGGCCAATCACCGGCTGGTGTTCCAGCCGGCCGAGTTCGTCCAGCCCCAGGTTGCAACCGTTGTCGATCTTGAACTGCGGGCACGCGCCGCTGACGTCGACCGTCAGGCCGTCGCCGGCCAGGTCGTTCATTGCGAGCCGTGTCGCGCCGGTTTCATCGAACTCCAGTTCGCAGCCGAGCTTGGCTTGAATGACGTCGGACGGGCCGAATTCCAGGCCGTCCCCGATCGACGCTTCCAGCTCGCAGATCGTGACGCCGCTGGCGACGAGGCCGCGGCCGGCCAGATCGTCGGCGACGACCCACACCGCCGGCGTGGGGTCAACCTGGCCGTCGAGACCGCAGCCGGCGGCGACGAGCAGTTGCTGCGTGACGCGCGTTGTGGTCACGCATTCGTTGACGTAGTCGCAGTCGACGGCGATCTCACAACCGAACGGGCCTTCGATGATGCCGTTCTCGCCCGATCCGACAAGTTCCTCCTGCGCGATTCCGCAGCTCCAGTTGATCGTGCAACTGCCGAAGGGATCGGCTTCCAGGCCGTAGCCGGCGAGCGTCTCAGCATCGACCTTCCATTCGCCGGAGCCAGGCGACGTCTCGATCAAGCCGCATTCGAACGTCGGCTCGCGGAACTTGACCCCCTTCCATTCGTCCGTCCACAGAATGGCGATCGACTCAGTGTTTGGAAGATCCTGCCATTCGGCGGTGACGGTGATGGTGAATTCGCGCGTGCCGGCGGCGCGCTCTTCCCCCTGGGGAATGGTGATCGTGGCGTTGCCGGTTGCGCTCAGGTCGATCCCCTCGGCCGAGTCGACCACGCCGGAGAGGGACGTCCAGCCGCTCCCGACGGCGCACCACACATCACCCACCTTGCGGCAGAGAACGACGTCCCCCCAGTTCTCTCCGTCGTTGCCTGCGGTCCCGAAGCCGACGCCGTGCCATTCGCCGGCGGGGGTGATCTCGGTGGTTTCCTCGGCACGGGTCCAGGTGTTCGCGGCGGGATCGTAGGACTCGCACTTCCACGCCTGGACGGCGGCGCCGAACTGCATGAGGTTCCCCTGCAGTTCGAAGGGGACCAGCTCGCCGGCCTGGTCGATCCGCACGAGAGCCCACTTCGTGCCCGTGCCACTCTCCTTCCAGAGAATTACGCAGGGTCCGCTCGTCGAGCTTCGCAGCTGCGTCGAGTCGCCGTCTCTGACCTCGGCGTGATCGTGGTCCTCGTCCGTGATGTCGATCCGCACCTGCGTCAGTCCGCTGGTCACGGCCTGGACGATGTCCTCCGCGAACGCCGGATCCTGCAGGATCGCGAACCGACTGGCGTGCGTCATCGCGTCGGGCGCGCTGGCGGCGCTCTGGAATCCGATGGGCCGTGCGAGAAACTCATTGAGGTCAGACGAGGGAAGAACCAGTGCGTCGCCGAGTCCGACGACGTCGAACCGTGCGCGCTGGCTCCCCGTCAGATTCCGAACGAGAACGATTCCGTCGCCGAAATGGCGCAGCCCCCCATCCGCCGTGACGCCCCCCTTGGGCTTATCCCGGTCGGCAGCCTCAATTGCGGCGTTGATGCCCCGCACGGGGATTCGCGAGCCGCCAACTTGAAGTTTTTCGTACATGGCGAAATGAGAGGCCAGAGGTCAGGGTTCAGAAGTCAGGAAAGGGGAGCGATCTTGCGTCTTGCTGCTCACAGGCCGAGGGCGGCGAATATGCTGCGGGGATACACCTGTTCCACGTAGGCGCCGACCGGTACACGCTTGGGGATGCCGGTCGCCTCGTCTTCTTTGACGCTGGTGCTGAACCAGATGTAGTCCCAGCCCGCTTTGAAGATCTCGTACGGGGTCTCGTTCATGGTGAGATTGAATGTGATATTGGGGCTGCCCGCGAACTTGTGTTCGATGTCCCAGGAGGTCGCCTTGCTCTGCTTGGCCGACGCGCCCAGATACAACGCCTCACCGGGGGCGAAGATGCCGAACTGATCGGCGTTGACGGTGGACGTCAGCGAGAACAACAGCCGCTGGTAATCGAGCGTCACAATCGAAGAAGGGACGTTGACCTTCTTCGACCACTCGAAAGCCGGGCGGTGCACGTCCACCCCTTCGACTCCCTCTTTCGTTGCGTTGATCAGGCCGCCCGTGTCCGGGGCGCGACCATACGTCGTCTGATTGAAGGAGCGGATGATCTGGGCATTGCCTCCTTGGGTGCTGAAGGCGATGTCCAGCTCGATCTCCTGCGTGCCGGCGTCGCCCTGCAGGTCGCCGCCGCCGCCGGCTTCGAACAGCAGCGGCGAATAACTCAGACTGACGTCCCAGTAGTCCGCCGCCTTGTGCGCGATCCGCAGATCTTCGGGGTACAGATCGCCGACGGCCGCGGGGATCAGCGGCCCGCCGATCGCCGTCAGCACGTAGGCGTACACCTCGTCGAAGTTGATCGAGCCGCGCGCGGTCCCCTTCCAGGACCGAGTGCGGGTCTTGCCCTCCTGCAGGTCTTTGAATTCGCCCCAGAGTTCCATGCGTGTGCCCTCCGTGGCACGGTTTCGGGTGTCGGGGGTCGGGGAAAACGATGGGGTGAGTGGGAGAGGTGGAGTGAATAGTTGCGGCTGCGCCGCTCTGGCTCTCAGCTCTTAGCTTTTCGCTCTCCGCTCAAACCAACGCCACTCCCTCGATCTTCTGTACGTCTCCGCGGAGATCCGCGAGATGTTTGTTGGTGACTTTTTGCCCGGCGACGAGCTGCTTGATGGGCGTCGAAAACAGGCTGCCGATTTCGAACGGGTTGAACGTGCCGAGCTGGCCGCCGCCGAATTTCCCCGCGCCGCTGCCCAAGTTGTTGTTTTTCTTGCGGTCCTTGGCCTCCTGCAGCAGCCGGTTGAGTTCGCCGCGGGCGGCGTTGACCTCTCCCTGGATCGTTTCGCGGGCCTTCGTGAAGTCGATCGGATTCAGCGCGTCGATTTCGTCCAGCGTCTTCTGGAGATCGGCGGCGACTTTCTCCGGGTCGATGCCCGCGGTCTCGAACAGCAGCCCGAAGGCGCTGTTCTTGAGGATCTTGCCGAGCAGCCCCAGCGCGTCCTTGGCCATGCCCTTCACCCCCTGCAGCAGCACGTTCTGCAGGAAGGTCAGCAGGTCGATCCAGGCGAATTTGAGCTCGGCAATTCCCTTGGCCCATTCGAGGTTGAGGCCGGCCCAGAAGACCTGCATCGCCAGCTGCACGTTGCCGGAGAGCAATGAGTCGATCACGCCGCCGATGGTCTGCCGCCAGCGGGCGGCGAAGTTGGTCCCGAAATTCCGCAGCCCCTCGGCCAGTACCTGCAGGGTGCCGGTGGCGTAGGCCAGTGCTGCGCCGAGCGCCACGCCGACGGCGACGGCCGCGCCGAGCGCGAGCAGCGGCGAGGACAGGGCCGTCGTGACGAGCGACACGGCGGACATCAGCACGCGCACGGTGGTCAGGATTCCGGCGAAGACCTGGATCGCCGCGCCGGCGAGGATGAACGCCGCGCCGACCGCGGCCACGCCCGCGCCGACCACGGCCAGGACGGCGCCGATCTTCACCAGCGAAATCACCAGCCCCTTGTTTTGCTTGATCCAGGCGGTGGCCTGCTTCAGCAGCCCGGCCATTTCGGTGGCGACCTCCGCGATCAGCGGCGCGACGGCGTCCGCCAGGGCGGCCTTGAACTCCTCCCAGGCGGCGGTGAGGTTTTTCACGGCGGGCAGATTTTTGTTGAGCCGCAGCAGCTCGCGGCCGGCCAGCAGAAACGGCGCGGCGATCGCCCCGCCGAGCAGCAGCAAGCCGCGGCCCATCTTGCCCACGAAGCGGCCGAAGGTCCGCAGCCGCGCCTCGACGACCTTCAGGCCGCCCATCAGCTTGGCGGTGGATGCGAAAATTTCGACAAACGCGCGGCCTGCGCGGATGGCGCCGGAGGTGGATTCGGCCATGGTGAGAGGTGAGGCTTGAGGGGTGAGGGGTGAGGCAGACGGGGCGGCTCCGCCGCGTCATTACGCGCGAAATGGGTTGGGGTTTGAGTCGTTCTTCCTGCAGCCTGCAGTCTCCCGCCTCAAGCCTGTCCGACCGTGTGCACCTGGCAGCCCCAGGCGAGGCCCAGCTCGGCGACGGTGACGGTTTCGATGGGCAGGGTGAACTCGTGCAGCAGGCAGGGGTGGAAGTCTTCGGCCTTGGCGGGGGAGCCTTTCGTTTTGTTGGCGTTGTAGAGCAAACACAAAATGCGGCTGGTGTGGTGCCAGTCGTCCTCGCGGCGCCCCTCGATCATCCAGGTCAGTTCGCGGGCGGTGCGGGGTCCGGGGTCGACGCCGAGGATCCCGGCGATTCGCCAGCAGTCGCGGCGGACGGATTCAAGACCGCATCCAGATCCATCTCGTCGAGCGCCTGGTCCACCGCCGTGAAGGCCTGCGTCCGCAGCCGCCGGGTCGTCGTGAGCGCCTTGTCCATCGCCTTCCTGATGACGTCGCGCTTCTGGCCGCGGAAAAAATCGATCACCGCGTGCTGCAGCGCGAGCGCGGAGGCTTCCGCGATCTCCTCACTGTCGAGCGCCTCGCCGAGCTGGTCGCCGCTGACGCCGCGCTCCTGGAGTTGCGTGTGCAGGACGCTCCGCAACACGGCGAAGGCCTTGATCTCGCTGAGCATCGCCCGCCCGTGCTTGCTCTCGGGATCGAAGATCAGCGTCAGGTCGACCCCCGTGTCGGCGTGCACCCGCTCCAGCACGGTCAGGTTGATCCGCACCTGCCATTCGCGGCCGAGAGAATCGGTGAATTTCTGCATGGGGTTCTCGTGTTTGGTGTTTGGTGTTTCGTGTTTGGTGTTGCGAAATGCGAAACACCAAACACGAAACACTCATTCGGCCGCTTCGCGGACGATCGCCTGGCAATAGAATCCCGTGCCGATGGTGCCGCCGCCGGCGGTCGCCGTGACGACGACTTCCAGCAGGTCGCCCGCGGCGACCGTGGGGCTGCCGGACAGCGTGGCGTCCTGCACGACGCGGGCCGTGCTGCTGCTGTTGAGTTCGATCACCGCGGAGAGGACCGTCGTGCCGTTTTTCTTCAGGTCGGCGGTGATGGTCGCCGCGCCGGCGCAGGCCCCGATCGAGCCGGCCCGGAAGCCCTCGATCGTGCCGGCTCCCTTGGCCACGTGGATTGCCTGCGTGACGGTCGTCGCCGTGGTGTTAGGCTGCGAGTAGCCGGGCAGGTACTGGTGCTTGAGCTTGGATGCGTCGATCCCCGCCGTGGAGCTGACCGCCGCATCGGCGATCGTCTCGTCCGGGATCGTCAGGTGGTCCGCCGAGAGGCGGCCCTTGATGTGCAGGTTGTCTTCGATGCGTCCCATTGGTCGGGTTCCGGGGGTCGGTGGTCCGGGATCGGGGGAGGCTGAGAGCCGAGGGCTAAGAGCCAAGTGCCAGACAACGGCGGCTGCGCCGCTTATTCTCGGTCAGCTCCCGGGCGTCGTGTTGTTGCTGGGGGGCAGGTCGGTCGGGTGGCACGGTTTGAGGGTAATGTTGTGGGCCATGTGGACCGTGTTCGATTGGTCCTGCTCGCGGCTGAAGACCTTCA
>CAZHIV010000430.1:0-5780 GCA_964532675.1 uncultured Planctomycetaceae bacterium | reverse complement strand
CCGTGGGTTGACACCCACGGCTAAGCGATGCCGCCGCTGCGCGGCTGAGAGAACCGGGCGCAAACTAATTCGCCGCCTGCGCGTTGGGGGCCGCCGCTTCGGCCGGTTGCTCCGCGGGCTGTGCGGCCTGGGGCGCGTCGCCCTTCTTGTCGGCCTCCTCGGCCGCCGGCGCTTGGAGGTCTTTCAATTGCTTTTCCACTTCCACGTGCTTTGCCTCCGCCGCGTCGGCAGTTTTCTGCGCACCTTCGAGCTGCTGCTTGGCCTTCTCCAGTTCGGCCTTGGCCTCTTCGGATTGCTGTTTCGCCAGCTCCAGCTCTTTCGTCAGCCGATTGCGGACGACCACCGGGTGGTCGTAGCCGAGGTTCACGATCAGCCCGGGAATGTCCTTTTCCATTCCCATGGCCGCGTCGTAGGAGACCTGCGTCTGCCACAAATAAAGTCGCCGCAGGTGCTTCAGGCCGGCCAGGTGCGTGAGGCCCGCATCGGAAATGCCGGTGCCGTACAGGTTGAGGTACTGCAGATTCGAGAGGCCGGCGACGTGGGCGAGGCCCGCATCGGTGACGGCCGATCGCTCCAAGTGCAGCGCGGAAAGGTTCTTCACCGCGGCCAGCGGCGCCATGCCGCTGTCCGTCGGCTTGGCGGCGGCGAGGTTAAGAATGTAAACCTGGTCGGCCAGGCCGCCCAAGAGTGCGATTTCGGCGTCGCCGGCCGGGTCGCTGCGGTGCGCGAATGAAACCTGCAACAGATTGCTGCCGACGAACAGCGGCATCACCTGCGCCCCGGCGGCGGCAAGCGCGTCGATCGCCTCCTGCGGCGCGGGACCGACCTCCGGCAACGGCAGCTCGGCGACCGGCGGCGCGGGAGTCGCTTCTTCGGCCGGCTTCTCGGACGTTTCGGCGGGCGGTTTCGCATCGGCAGCAGCCGCCGCGATTGGCAGCACGGCGCCTTGCTTGATCCACAACCCGATGAGATCGATCGTCTCCTTCGGCAGCGGATCGGCCTTCTTGGGCATCCGCTTCTTATCGTCGGCCGGCAGAGTAAGCCGCGCGTACAGTTCGCTCTTTTCCGCGTCGCCCGGTACGACGAGGTGCTCGTCGGCGTCCCATTTTTCCTTCAGCGCGGCGGCCGTGTGCAGCCGCATCTTCCCGGCCGCCATCTTTTCGCCGTGGCACTTGCCGCAGTGCTGCGCGAAGATCGGCTGGATCTGCTTCTCATAGTCGACCTTGTCCTGACCTGATGAGGGCAATGCAAGTAATAGGGAAAACGTAATCGCAAATGAATTACGAACATGTGAAGACATGATATTTTAGCCTCGATAAGGGGATACCATTCAAACCCTGGCCTGTTCTCCTGGTGCCCACTATTGTAATTACATGCCGGAGCGAATTGCACTACCCTGACCCTACCCCCAAGACGCAATCTTACGCACTAAAGTAGGTAAAATTGCCCACTTTTTTGGTGTGAAAGTATGGGCTCCCGCTAATGCTTAAATGGTTACTCCGATGCTATTTTGACTTCTGCGGTCAACTCATGATTTGGATGCGCGGCATTTTTATCAGGCGTTACTAGCCACGTCATTCGATTTCTATTACCACCTTCAACACCAAAGCTAGTTAGACGGCAGCGTTTATCTGCAGGATAGTCAACAAACGCGACGTGATTGGGTTCTGCTTCGCGGGCAATTATGTAACAGAACTTGCCCATGTACGGCTTACCTATCAAATGGTCACATTCCTCATATTCCATGCCGCATATCGAGCATTCTTGATTTCGAACAATGAAGCCCGTACTTACGAATACTTGTGGAGGGAAAACAATATGTTCGATGACTTCAAGATGCTCATAGTACTTGTGCAAATTTGCAAAACACGAATGCGCTCGTGAAGCTCCTAAGCATGCACCCTGGGCAGAAATCAATTCATCCCAGGCATCGTCGGGTCGGTCCTCTTTCAATAATAGCCACATCTGAAGTTCAGCCAGTACTGCACTAGCGGCGCACTCACAACCCAATAGGAGATTTGCGTAGTCTTCGTCAGCTGACTGTATAGCCTTCTGTTTTTCGCTGTGTATTTTCTTCAGTAGCTCCTCCACATCAGTGCAAGCCTGCCTCTGGAGGTCACTGGCGCGGGTAATACCTAGGTACACCTCAAGCTCGCTGACTTTCTTGTTAAAGATTCTCAGAAAAGATTCCTGATGCTCATTCATCTTCGGCGGTCGCGCGAATTATTGCGTCGAGCTCTTTAAGACCCTCCGGTGGACCCTTGTAGGATATTTCCTTAAATGTCTTAGACTTTGCTTGCTCGACGACGATCCTTAGTTCGACCTTATTTCTGGCGCCAAATCCTCGGATTACATCTGCGGCGTATTCACTAATTACTCCCAGCGCAACAGAGACAGCGTGTGGGTTTTCGCTCAAGAGGGCGGCCGCGATGAATAGCGTTGGCGCGACCCATTCAAAGCTGTTATTCTGAATGTAAGGTGGACGCTGTTCGGGCGAAAATATATCTTGCTGCGGAATGTTTGCCTTTCGCAGCAGCGTCTTTACAGTTGCAGCTTCCGAAACCTGTCTCAGCTCGGCAACTGACCCCGCATCGGCAAAATTCGATGGTAGAAGTGAAAACGTGCTTGGATATATTCCGCCTAGCTCGGCAACTCGTAAGCGAACGTCAATGTAATCCTTAATAGTTGTAGTCACGGTAACATCAAGTTCAGTAACATACGTGTCTTCAAGCGTCGACAGTTCGGATCAGATTAGTTGTAATCAGGTTTTTGGAAACACGATGCGAAACAGCTTTCGCACCGGGTCGTAGAACTCATCGACCACGCGTTCCTTGAGGGGGATAATCGCGTTGTCGGTGATGTGAATGTGTTCCGGGCACACCTCGGTGCAGCACTTGGTTATGTTGCAGTAGCCCAGCCCCAGCTCGTCCTTGAGCAGCTCCACGCGGTCGCCGTCGTCGAGCGGGTGCATCTCCAGGCCGGCGACGCGGACGTAGAACCGCGGCCCGGCGAACACGTCGTGTTTGTTGTGCTCGCGCAGCACGTGGCACACGTTCTGGCACAGGAAGCACTCGATGCACTTGCGGAACTCCTGAACGCGGTCGGCCTCCTCCTGCGTGACGCGCGGCCGGGGCCCCCGGGCGGCGCGGGGGGCTGACGGGCTCCCCCCCCCGCTGTGGGGCGGGGCGGGGGGTGGGGCTTTCATCTTGAACGCCGGGATCTTCTTGTTCACCTCGAAGTTCCACGACACGTCGCAGACCAGGTCCTTCACGACCGGGAACGACTTCATCGGCCGGATGCTGATGGGCTCGCCGGCCGGGTAGTTGTCCATCCGGTCCATGCACATCAGCTTGGGCTTGCCGTTCACTTCGCCGCCGCAGGAGCCGCACTTGCCGGCCTTGCAGTTCCACCGCACGGCCAGGTCCGGCGCGTGCATGGCCTGCGCGGCGTGGATCGCGTCGAGCACGACCATGCCCGGCTGGACGGGGATTTTGTACTCCACCATCTCGCCGTGGTCGTTGTCGCCGCGGTAGATGCGTAAGGTCGCTTGGTCAGCTTGGTCAGCCATATCTCACCGCTGATTGCGAAATTGTCCCGGAGGGACATACGACAATAGCCCAGCAATTCATTGCTGGGTCACCGGATTCGCTGGATTGCGAAGTCCCGTAGGGACGACTGAATGATTTCTGTCTCGACCGTCCCTACGGGACTTGGTATTACCCATCCTTTTCTAATCCCAGCAATGAATTGCTGGGCTATTCTCGGTCGTCCCTACGGGACGAGGTCACTCGCCTTTGATTAACTCCTGCAGCTCCTGCGGCATCTCCGGCAGGGGCTCGCGGACGATTTGAATTTCGCCGCCCGGCTCTTGCCGCACGATCATGTTCACCTTGCCCCACTCGGCTTCCGTATTGGGATGATCCTCGCGCGTGTGCGCGCCGCGGCTCTCCGTGCGCTCCAGCGCCGCCCGGGTCACGGCCTCGCTGATATCGAGCATGTTCTTCAAGTCCAAAGCAAGGTGCCAGCCCGGGTTGAATTGAATGTTGCCGCCGACTTTGGCGTTCGCGGCCCGTTCGCGGAGGGCGCCGATTTTGTCGATCGCCGTCCTCAGATCCTCGTCGGTGCGGACGATGCCCACCAGGCTCTGCATCATGGAGCGCAGCTCCTCGTGGATGGCGTACGGGTTCTCGCCGCCCGAGTCGCCGAAGGATTGTAGCGATTCGGCGGCCGCGTGCTCGATTTCATCCTGGTTCACCTGGCCGAGGGACGCCGTGGCGGCGTGCTTGGCCGCGTACTCGCCGGCGCGCTGGCCAAAGACCAAGAGGTCGGAGAGCGAGTTGCCGCCCAGGCGATTGGCGCCGTGCATGCCGCCGGCCGCCTCGCCCGCGGCGAACAGGCCGCTCACCGTCGATTCCTGCGATTCGTCGTCGACTCGGATGCCGCCCATCATGTAGTGGCACGTCGGGCCGACCTCCATCGGCGCGGCGGTGATGTCGACGTTCGCCAGCTCTTTGAACTGGTGGTACATGCTGGGGAGCTTCTTCTTGATGTCCTCGGCACTGCGGCGCGAGGCGATGTCGAGGAACACGCCGCCGTGCGGCGAGCCGCGGCCTTCGCGGATCTCGCGGCGGATGGCCCGCGACACCACGTCGCGCGTGAGCAGCTCCGGCGGCCGGCGGGCGTCGGGCCGTTCGCGGGCAATCGTCGACGTCATCCAACGCTGCGTTTCCTCTTCGCTCTCGGCGTACTCGCCTTTGAACATGTCCGGGACGTAATCGAACATGAAGCGTTTCCGCTCGCCGTTCAGCAGCACGCCCCCCTCGCCGCGGACGCCTTCGGTGATGAGCGTGCCGCGGACGCTGGGCGGCCAGACCATGCCGGTGGGGTGGAACTGCACGAACTCCATGTCGATCAGGTCGGCCCCGGCCCACATGGCCATGGCGTGGCCGTCGGCGGTGTACTCCCAGGAGTTCGACGTGATCTCCCAGCAGCGTCCGATTCCGCCGGTGGCGAGCACGACGGCCTTGGCGCGGAACACGACGAACCGCCCGCTTTCGCGCTGGTAGCCGAAGCAACCCGCCACCCGTTCGCCGTCCTACAAGATGCGGCGGATCGTGCATTCCATGTGTACGTCGATGCCCTGATGCACGCCCTTGTCTTGCAGCGTGCGGATCATCTCCAGGCCGGTGCGGTCTCCGACGTGGGCCAGCCGCGGATAGGTGTGGCCGCCGAAATTGCGCTGCAGGATGCGGCCGTCGTTCGTGCGGTCGAACACCGCGCCCCATTCCTCGAGCTCGCGGACGCGGGCCGGCGATTCTTGCGCGTGGAGCTGCGCCATGCGCCACTGGTTGAGGAACTTGCCGCCGCGCATCGTGTCGCGGAAGTGGACCTGCCAGCCGTCGCGGGTATCGACGTTGGCCAGCGCGGCGGCGACGCCGCCTTCGGCCATTACGGTGTGGGCCTTTCCCAGCAGCGACTTGCAGACCAGCGCGGTCTTGGCCCCCCGCGCCGACGACTCAATCGCCGCCCGCAGCCCGGCGCCGCCGGCGCCGACAATCACCACGTCGTATTCAAACGTCTGATATTTGTCCATTTAAGGATCTCATCACGCAAAGTCGCGAAGGCGCAAAGTACGCCAATCATGTCATGTTACTTCGCGGCCTTTGCGCCTTTGCGCCTTTGCGTGAGACATATTTAACGACTCAACGTAAAACAAGCAGTTCAATGTCTCGGATCGTTCCCGAGGCCACCATCCACACGTAAAAATCGGCGAAGGCCAC
>CAZHIV010000429.1:0-7717 GCA_964532675.1 uncultured Planctomycetaceae bacterium | reverse complement strand
CATCGTCGCGCAAGACCAGGTCTTGATCGAGAACCTCAAGCGCGAGCTGCCCGCCGATCGGTCGTTCCGCACCTCGACCGCCGCCAGCGGCTTCGAAGCAGGCATTCAGGCCGAAAGTTTCCATCCCGACTGCATCATTGTCGATTTCTCGATCGGCCAACTCGAAGCGCTGCAGATTTGCCAGAACCTGCGCCGCAACTCGGAGTTTGGCGAGACGATTTTGATCGCCCTCCTGCCCGATGACGGCTCGACGGCCAACTTCGATCGCTCGAGCATCAACGAGACGTTCAAGAAACCGTTCGACGCGGCCCTTTTGGCCGAGCGGCTGCGGACCTTGATCGGCGCGAAGAAGGAACTGGTTTAACCAAGCTGATAGCTGTTAGCTGTTAGCTATTAGCCAGAATTCGTCCTGCTGGCTAACAGCTAATAGCTAATAGCTAAAGGCTGATAACATAAGGGTCGGTCGAACGATTCGACTGCGTGGCGGCGGAGAACTCCCGTCAATCTCCGTCGCCGCCACCCGCTCACCGAGGCCCGGCTGCCCCAGGCAGCCGGGCTTTGTTTTTTCCCGGCCGCCGCGAAGCGTTCCATCCGGGCCCGCTCGCCGCTTACAATGGTGGCATGGGCGAGCTCAGCCATTTCGACGAATCCGGTGCCAGCCGGATGGTGGGCGTCGGCGGCAAGCCGGTGACGCGGCGCGTGGCCCGCGCGAGCGGGCTGGTGCGGATGTCGGCGGCGACGCTGGCCTTGATCCGCGACAAAACGGCCGCCAAGGGGGACGTGCTGGCAGTCGCCCGGCTGGCCGGCATCATGGCCGCCAAGCGGACGGCCGAGCTGATCCCGCTCTGCCACCCGCTGCCGCTCGAATCCGTGGCGATCGACTTCGCGTTCGCGGGCGAAGAGTCGCTCCGCGTCGAGGCGACGGTCGAGGTCGAGGCCAAGACGGGCGTCGAGATGGAATCGCTCACGGCCGTCAGCGTCGCGGCCCTCACGGTCTACGACATGGTGAAGAGCGTCGATCGCGGCATCGCGATCGAGCGCATCCAGCTCGAAGAAAAGTCGGGCGGCCGCAGCGGTCGTTGGCTCCGCGACGGCGGCGGCGCGGGCTAGCGGCCGGCTTTCCACCATCTGTCGATCTCCTCGCGCATCGGCTCGACTCGCTCGGCGTGCTCATCTGCCAGGTTGCGTTCCTCGTGCGGATCGTCGGCCAGGTTATAAAGCTCGACGGCGCCCTCGGGCTCGTTCTGCGGGTCGGGCAGGATGAGCTTCCAATCGGCCTCGACCATCCACCGCCACCGCACGCTGGCGGCGGCGTCGTCGAGGTCCCGCGACTCGTGCGTAAAGCACGCGCCGAAAACGGCGTCTCGTGCGCCGACCGGCTTTTTATCGAGTAAGTTGACGCCCTGCATCTGCGGCGTTGCCTCGATGCCAACCGCCGCGAGCAGCGTGGGGACGATGTCGATCGACATGGCGAGCGCTTCGGAGCGATGCGGCGACACGCGGGCCGGCCAGCGGATCATGAGGGGCGTGCGGAGGCCGCCGTCGTAGGGCGATTGCTTCGACTTGTCCGTCGGCTGGCCGGTGTCGGGATCGGTGATGTACCCATTGTCGGCGACATAGACGACGATCGTGTCCTCGGCGAGGCCCTCGTCGTCGAGATGGTCGAGCAGCCGGCCGACCGTGTCGTCGAACCATTCGACCATGCCCCAGTATCGGGCGACGTGCAACGACGGGGCGACGTCGGCGTAGTGCTCGAGGAACCGCGGCGGCGGGTTGTGGGCCTGGTGCGGCATCATCGGCGCGTACCAGACGAAAAAGGGTTGGCCGTCGCGGCGCGTCTCGGCAATGAAGTCGTAAATCGGCTGCATCGTGCGGCGGCCAATCCGGATGCCGTCGTCGCCGTAGCGCTCGCCGCGGGTCATGCCCTGCGAAAATCCGCCGCGGCGGTAGTCGCCCTGCCACCACTTGCCCGTTTGCAGGCTGGCGTAGTTCGCTTTCGCCAACAAGCGCGGCAGCGTGGGCACGGCCTCAAGGTGGCGATTCATCACTTCGCGGCCGGCGCGATACTCGGGCGTGTCGTAGAATTCACGGCCGACCATGCCGGGCGGCATCGGCGGGTCGTTGCTCGTAATGCGATGCTGATGCGGGTAGAGGCCCGTGATGATCGACGCCAGGCTCGGACAACACAGGCTGGAGGGCACGTAACCGCGCGTGAACGTAAGACTTTCGGCGGCCAGCCGGTCGAGATTCGGCGTGCGAACGTGCGGATGGCCCAGGAACGAGTAGTCGGTCCACGAGTGATCGTCGGAGATGATCAGCACGATATTGGGCGGGGCGTATTCGGCAACGGGCGATCTGTTTGGTTCGCCGGCCGTGAGAGCTCGCACCGCGACCACGGCCAGCAAGATCCCGATTGCCGAGGATCGGATCGCCGTGCCAAGCGGACGAAGATGCCTTGTTTTTCCGAAGATGTCAGCGAGCGGCATTGAAAATGGCCTTGTTTTTCTGAAGATGTCACGGGTCGCGGCAAAAAACGCCCTGTTTTTTCCGAAGATGTCACGAAGCGTGGGGGTTCAACTCATCGCTGCGCATGCAGCTATCGAGGGCCGCGGGGCGAATGAAGGTTGCGGATCGCGGCTGTCAGCGATCAGCCGCCAGCTTTCAGCCAGGATAGGTTTCATGTACTGCGCAGGGATCCAATACTATCGAGCGTTAGCGCCAGTCTAGCGACCACAGGGGCCGACTGCCACAAGTATTTTTGGCCACTTTGAGGGTCGTTCACGACCCTTGGCGGCGAAGCCGATATTAGCCCCGCCGTTGACGGCGGGGTGATCGGCCCGGTTCGATTCGTCGCCAGGCCCATTCATGGGCCTTCTCGCAGGGTATGGCTTGAGCCGCCGACGCACAGGGCTCAAGCCGCGGCAGCGAGAACGCCGGTGAACCGGCGCCGCGGTCCGCTCGGTCTTATGGCAATTGCAACTGATCTGGCGGCACCAGGTCTTGACCCGGTGCGCGGATGTGCATGACGTAAACTTCAGCGTCTTGGATCGTGTACAGCACCCGGTAATCGCGGCCTTTGCGAGTGCGAAACAGGACTTGGCGGATTTCCAACGGATGACCTTCGCTTTCAGGCGCCAAGCCGTATGAATCCGCGGAGGTCTGCAAAATTCGAAACGTCTTTCTCCATGCTCGATGCCAAGCTTCCGCCCCTTGCGGCGAGCGCTCGTAGAGCCATGTCACAATGTGGTCGAGGTCTCGTGAGGCTCGCCACAACAAGTGGACGTCGAAGTTCATTCGCCACGAAAATTGAATTTGCGATCGATATCGCGAGAAACGTCCTCGGCGGGCCGGTACCGGCCTTCTTTGAGATCATCGATTGCTTCGCGAAGCGCATCCTCGACGGACATCGTGTTTGGCGGTTCCATGTCGTCGATGTCGTCCTGAATTCCGGACACCCCTTTTTCGCGATCACGGAGCGCAGCGAGGGCTTCTCGCATCACTTCATCGGGCGAACGAAATGATCCGCTGGCGAGCTGCCGTTGGATTTCGTTCCAGATATCGGGGGATAGATCAATGCTCATGGCGGGCCTCCGGGGACATTATAACACGGCCCGTGCCAGGTTGGAGACCGGCGGTCGGTCGGGTTCGAAAAAGAGCTGCGTCCCCGTTTTCGTCTGCCGAAAGCACTGGCAGAGTCAGTGGTACCCGAGGGGATCACTTTCTTTTAAACCGAGATTCCAGTTCCTGAACGACATCCTCCGCTTTCACCGCGCCGGTCCGACTGCGCATTTGTTGTGCGAGAATTGCATCAAGATTATTTCCGCGCGAAAGTGCAAGGTTCCTGTCTTGCGGCGGCTCTCTCGTCTGAACAAACGAAAGATCAAGTCGATGAGGTAGCTGCCGTTCGAACACGTGTATCGCATCATCCGAACTAGCTTTCCCGCTCACAATCAAATGCCCTGCCGGGTGAATTCTCAATACTCCAAAATCATTCTGAAATGTCGCACGGTGTGCGGCGTGCAAGTCTAGCAAATACTCAACACTATCCGGGCAATAAAAATAGATGTTCTCCATTGCCGAGTGCAGTTGAAGCGCGTTGAACTGCGACACATCCGCTTTTGTAATAACTTCTGCAAAACCATCTGTCTGACTAATTGAATATGAATCCGCGTCATACAACATCAGAATGGTTGTTGGGTGGATTGGGTGGATAATCATTAGACCTGGTGTGCGTACGCCAAGCACACCACGGTCTCCCCATTCGTACAATCGACGATTGTAGAATATGCAAGGACAATCACCGAAAACAAATGGGTAGCCTGTCTTATTGCGCACAATGAGTATTCGCAGATCAAGGATACCAGCGGTCACTTGAACGTACGTTCGAATCGAGTGCATCAATGCTTCGAAATCGAATCCTTCAAAGTGCACCTCGCCTCGCTCAATGGCTTTCAATGTTTGGGATCGCATGTCCTCATCGGGCAAATGCTTCGCGAATTCTCGAAACACGTACATAGATGTCTGGTTCATCCATGCCGCGTTGCTTTCTGCAGTCCGTGGCACCCGAGCACGTTGAAGCATTACAGATTGGTAAAGGGAAGTGATCTGCCTATCAGTGAGTTTCTGCGGGCTTTCCCACGCGTTACGCACAACAGCGCGAAATGCATCCGCGTGGAGGCCGTCAAGACGCTCAAGCCAATCCTCAAACTCTTTTGAGCCGTAGTACTTGTGACGCGCGCATTGCCCCCGAATGCTTGCGTTCCAAATAACTTCGCCCGAATTCCTTCGAAGTAAATGGATATTCGCAGCTTTGCCGCTATGAAGCCGAAACAAATACTTCGGCACAAAGTGATGATTCAGCTTCGAAGACATCTGTGAGCAGCAAACCTGTTTGAATGTAGCACTGAGATGCGGAAATGAGACTGGCAAGCTGCTGTCCGAGCTAAAAAGGGCGAGAGCCTCTTTGCATGAGGCCGAACTGGCAGTTAGGAGATACCTCAATCGACCGTCGCAGAACGTTGGCGGCAATGAGAGCTGACTGGAGTATATCCCGCTTCACAAGCGAGCAATCGGATCACGATCATCTCTGGCTGCGAAAGCTTGCCGTTCTACGAAGCTCGCCATACGAGGCTGTTGAAACTTCAAATTGATCCAACGCCAAGACATATCCTGCCTCGCGGGCGAGTCCATATATCCCAGTACGGTTGTGTTCCAGTCGATTGCGAGGGCCGAATACAATCTTGGTAATCGGCATCTCGGCAGCATCCAGCGGCAGCGTCTTATACGGAACGATAACATCTCGTCTTTGAAAATGCTCAAGCGGTCCAATTCTACTTTCGGGCTTCGATCCGCCAGTCGGACCTGCGGTGTGAACAAGCCGAACTTCCTCCTCTTCACGAAAGCCTGCGTTTTTACAAAATGGGGCAAGTTTTACCCATTTCGTTTGGGCTTCGATCGCACACAGTGAGATCTGATCGGAGTGTAATGGGTATTTAGATTTCGCCAGACTTGCTAGAGCCTCTTCCAGATGCGTCTTTATATCCGCAATATCCTTGTCTGTGCGATACTCCACATCGGCCAACCGAGTGCCCTGTGGCGAAACAAACGACTTTAAATAGGACTGACTGAAGCCAATCGCTACTCCTTTTCCGTCGCTCGCGTAAGCGCGCCACTGTCCAAGAGAGTCTCCATTTTTTGAGAAACAGGAGCAGTGAACATGTGGGAAGAAAGTTTCATCCAGGAATAGATTGTCACAGTGGTCCATCAGCATTTGGAAGAGCTTCCGTTCATTTTCGGAGTGCAGAGATTTCGCCATGCGTTGAATCACCTGCTTTGCCAGCTCGTATAACCAGCTAATCTCCTTGCTGTCGTTCATGTAGCGTATATTCGTCAGCCACAGCACCTTTGATTTGAGGATGTTGTACAGCGATTCCACTGAGCAATAGTGATATAGCACGCCGTTGGTTTCAGTGTACGTTTTCATGCTGAATACGGAACGTTCGTGAAATGACGCAAAAACCCCGGGCATGCATCGCATGCGCCGGGGTTTTGTGTTGAGCAGATGAAGCGCTGGTTGTCGTTCACCGCGACCATTGGTCGCGGCCTCATGCTCAATACATATCATCCATCCCGCCGTGGCCGTGGCCGCCGCCGCCCTTCTTGTCTTTCTTGGGGGCTTCGGCGATGAGGGCGTCGCTCGTTAGCAGCAGAGTCGCGACGCTGGCGGCGTTTTGTAATGCCGTGCGGGTGACCTTGGTGGGGTCGATGACGCCGGCCTTCACTAAGTCCTCGTACTGGTCGGTCATGGCGTTGTAGCCGAAGTTGCCGCTCTTTTCGGCGACGCGTTCGCAGACGATGCCGCCGTCCTGGCCGGCGTTGTCGGCGATGGCTTCCAGCGGGGAGCGGCAGGAGCGGGTGACGATGCGGTAGCCGACCTTGTGGTCGTTGGCCACGTCGTCGGCCGGCTTGACCTTGATGCTGGCCCGCAGCAGGGCGACGCCGCCGCCGGGGAGGATGCCTTCCTCCACCGCCGCGCGGGTGGCGTGCAGGGCGTCTTCGACGCGGGCCTTCTTCTCTTTCATCTCGCTCTCGGTCGCGGCGCCGACGTTGATCTTCGCCACGCCGCCGGCCAGCTTGGCCAGCCGCTCTTCGAGCTTCTCACGGTCGTAGTCGCTCGTGGTGTTCTCGATCTCGCGGCGGATCTGGTCGATGCGGCCCTTGATGTCGCCGCTCTTGCCGGCGCCTTCGATGATCGTCGTGTTGTCCTTGTCGATGATCACCTTCTTGGCGCGGCCGAGCTCGGGCAGGCCGATGCTTTCGAGCTTGATGCCGAGGTCCTCGAAGATGGCCTGGCCGCCGGTGAGGATGGCGATGTCTTCCAGCATGGCCTTGCGGCGGTCGCCGAAGCCGGGGGCCTTCACGGCGGCGACCTGGAACGTGCCGCGGAGCTTGTTGATCACGAGCGTGGCCAGGGCTTCGCCGTCGATGTCCTCGGCGACGATCAGCAGGGGCTTGCCGCTGTTGACGACGGCCTCGAGCACGGGCACGAGGTCTTTCACGGTGGAGACTTTCTTCTCGTGCACGAGGATGTAGGCGTCTTCAAGGACGCATTCCATCAACTGCGGGTCGGTGACGAAGTACGGCGAGAGGTAGCCGCGGTCGAACTGCATGCCCTCGACCCACTCGACCTCGGTGCCGAGGCTCTTGCCCTCGTCGACGGTGATGACGCCGTCTTTGCCGACCTTTTCCATCGCCTTGGCCAGCATGTCGCCGATCTCGCGGTCGCCGTTCGAGGCGATCGTGCCGACTTGGGCCATCTCTTCGGTGCTCTTGATCTTGATCGACATCTTCTTGAGCTCGGCCGTGATGTCCTCGACGGCCTTCTCGATGCCCTCTTTCATCTGCACGGGGTTGACGCCCGCGGCGACCGAGCGGAGGCCTTCGTTGAAGATGGCCTCGGCCAGGACGGTGGCGGTGGTGGTGCCGTCGCCGGCGACGTCGCTGGTTTTGGAGGCGACTTCCTTCACCATCTGGGCACCCATGTTCTCGTAGGTGTCTTCCAGCTCAATGTCCTTGGCGACGGTGACGCCGTCCTTGGTCACCGTCGGCGAGCCGAAGGATTTTTGCAGGATGACGTTGCGGCCCTTGGGTCCGAGCGTGATTTTCACGGCCCGGGTCAGCTTCTGCACGCCGCGGCGCATCGCATCGCGGGCTTCTT
>CAZHIV010000428.1:0-3798 GCA_964532675.1 uncultured Planctomycetaceae bacterium | reverse complement strand
CGGCGACAATGTCGGTTGCCTGCTGCGTGGCGTGAAGCGTGAAGAAATTCAGCGCGGCCAGGTGTTGGCCAAGCCGGGCTCGATCACACCGCACACGAAGTTCGAGGCGGAAGTGTACGTGCTCTCGAAGGAGGAAGGTGGCCGGCACACGCCGTTCTTCAGCGGTTACCGGCCGCAGTTCTACTTCCGCACCACCGACGTCACCGGCTCCGCCAACTTGCTGGGCGGCGCCGAAATGTGCATGCCGGGCGACAACGCGCGGCTGGCCATCGAGCTCTCCAAGCCGATCGCCATGGACGAGGGCGTGCGGTTCGCCATCCGCGAGGGCGGCAAGACGGTCGGCTCCGGCGTGGTAACAAAGATCATCGAATAAATGACGAATTACGAATTACGAATGACCGAATGACGAGCCAGCGTTCCTGGCATTCGGCATTCGTCATTCACCACAGGGGTGTAGCTCAATTGGCAGAGCACCGGTCTCCAAAACCGGGGGTTGTGAGTTCGAGTCCCACCACCCCTGCCATTACAGCGCGCTAAAGGAAGGTGCCGGCGTGGGCGCGTTTTTCGGGGAATTGTTTAGCTTCGGGATGTACAAGCGCACGCAGGGACGGATCGCCCGGCAGGCGACTTTTGCCGCCCTGGGCGTGATCGTCGCCTTGGGCGTTTGGAGCCTGAGCGAGTACTACCGGGACCGCGGTCCCGTGATGCATTACTACCTGCCGCTGGTGTTGCTGGCGGCCGGGATCTGGGCCTGCTTCCGGCTGGTGCAGATGCCCGCCTTTGCCGATTTTTTGATTTCCGTCGAAGGGGAGATGAACAAAGTTTCCTGGCCGTCTCGCGGCGAGTTGTTTCGCGCCTCGATCGTGGTCATGGTCGTCATCTTCTTCCTGGCGGGATTGTTGTTTGTTTATGACATGGTTTTGCGCCAGCTACGGCAGCTGCTCGAACGACTGATTGCCTGGCTCTTCGTCTGAAACGGCCACGAGCAATTTTGGCGACCCATGCTGCAATCGAGGATTCATCCCATGGCGGATGAGCGAAATACTCACCTGGAAGACGCGACGGACGACGACGCTCGTTCGCTGCCCGATGATGCCGTGACCGGACGCAGCGACGATACGACGTTGGACGACGCCGACGCCGGCGCTGCGGGCGAGATCACCATCTCGCGCGACCAGAGCTGGGTCCGCGCCGAACCGGCCGACGACGAGCCGGCCGACGACGAGGCGGCGCAGGGCGAGGCCGTCCAAGTCGACCAGGAAGGCAACGAAGCCGATCAAGCGACCGACGAATCGGCCGCTGCCGAGGAAGCGGCCGAGGACGACGACTCTGCGGGGACGGAAATTGACGACCAGAGCGAGGAAGCGGCGGAGGACGTCGAGTCGCAGCCGGCCGCGGCCGCACCCGCGCCCAAGGGCCCCATCGAGGAGACGCCTGACGTTGAGGAAGACATCCACATGGATTGGTACATCCTCAAGGTGCAGAGCAACCGCGAGCGGTCGATTGCCGAAGCGCTGGAGCGCAAAATGCGGATCGAAGGGCTCGACCGTTACTTCGACCAGGTGATCGTCCCGACCGAGAAGGTTACCGAATTCAAGGGGGGAAAGAAGAAGGTCGTCGAACGCAAGCTGTATCCGGGCTACGTCGTAGTGCACATGCACATCAACGACAACACGTGGTTCGCGGTCCGCGAAACGTCGGGAGTGGGCGACTTCACCGGCGCCGGCGGCAAGCCGACGCCCATGCTGCCGCACGAGGTATCCCGCATCATCCAGACCGAAGAGGAGGAAGCAGCCGAAGCGCCAAAGCTCGACATCCGCTTCGCCTCCGGCGACAAGGTGAAGGTGAAGGAAGGCAACTTCGAGAGTTTCGAAGGCGAAGTGAACACGATCGACGAGGCCAGCGGCCGCGTGACGGTGATGATCAACATCTTCGGCCGCAGCACGCCGGTGGAACTCGAATACTGGCAAATTGAAGCAGTGTGAGGAGGAAGCTATTAGCTGTTAGCTGTTAGCTGTTAGCCAGAGGGGTGAATTTCAATTCTGGCTAACAGCTAATAGCTAACAGCTAACAGCTACAAAAATGGCTAAACAACTAGCAGGCATCGCGAAGTTTCAGATCCCGGGCGGACAGGCCACGCCGGCCCCGCCGGTGGGCACGTCGCTCGGCAAGTACGGCATCAACCTGGGCCAGTTCGTGCAGCAGTTCAACGACCGCACGAAGGAAGCCGGCGGCATGATGATCCCGGTGGTCGTCTCGGTTTACAACGACCGCTCGTTCGAGTTCATCACCAAGAGCCCGCCCGCCGCGGTGCTGTTGAAGAAAGCGGTGGGCATCGCCAAGGGATCGCCCGTGCCCAACAAGGAGAAGGTCGGCACGGTCAGCCGGGCCCAGATGGAAGAGATCGCCAAAACCAAAATGGCCGACCTCAACGCGAGCGACGTCGACGCGGCCGTGCAAATGGTCGCCGGAACCGCCCGCAGCATGGGGTTGGAAGTGAAAGGCTAAACGAAGGGGCTGTCAGCTATCGGCTTTCGGATATCGGCCATAACGATTCCGTCTGGCCGATAGCCGATAGCCGATAGCCGAGAGCAAAAGAAATGGCAAAACAATCCAAACGATTCCGTGCCCTGGCCGAGAAGCGCAAAGACGACGCGGCGCTCCCCGTGCCCGACGCGGTCAAGGCGCTCAAGACATTCGACGGCACGAAGTTCGACCAGTCGGTCGAGATCGCCATCCGGCTGGGCATCGACCACACGCAGGCCGAGCAGATCGTCCGCGGCTCGATCGTCTTGCCGCACGGCATCGGCAAGCAGCAGCGGGTCGTGGTCTTCGCCAAAGGAGCGAAGGCGGACGAAGCTCGCGAGGCCGGGGCGGACGAGGTCGGCGAGGAAGATCTGGCTGAGAAAATCAAGGGCGGCTGGACCGATTTCGACGCCTGCATCGCCGCCCCGGACATGATGAAGCTGGTCGGCCCGTTGGGCAAAGTGCTCGGCCCGCGCGGCCTGATGCCCTCGCCCCGCGCCGGCACCGTGACGCCGGAAGTCGGCAAAACGGTCCGCGAGTACAAGGCCGGCAAGGTCGAGTTCCGCAACGACAAGGCGGGCATCGTGCAGGCCGTCGTCGGCAAGCTGAGCTTCGATTCCCCGCAGCTCACGGACAACATCCAAGCGTTTTTAGATAAAGTGGCAAGCCTCAAGCCCTCCGCGGTGAAAGGCACGTACATCAAAGGCGCCCACATCAGCGCCACCATGAGCCCGAGTGTGAGATTGGCAGTGTAGGAGAAAAGCTGTTAGCTGTTAGCCGTTAGCTATTAGCCAGAAGGGTTTGCCCTCGAATTCTGGCTAACAGCTAACGGCCAATAGCTAATAGCTGCGAAGCAATGAGCAAATACGTCAAAGAGCTGATCATCAAGGACCTTCGCAACCGGCTCGAGGGAGTCGAGGAAGCGCTGCTGGTCGACGTGATCGGCATGAAAAACGAGAAGACGGTGCAGTTGCGGCAGCGGCTGCGCCAGAAGAACGTCCGCCTGATGGTGGTGAAGAACAGCCTGGCGCGTCGGGCCACCGAGGGAACGCGGCTGGCGCCGGCGTTCGATACCAGCGAGGGCACGCTGGCGATCGTCTGGGGCGGCGAGGATCTCATCTCGCTCGCCAAGGAAATCGTGCAGATTGCCGGCTTGAAGGATTTTGAGCCGTTCCAGCCGAAGGGCGGCGCGATGGACGGCCAGCCGCTCACGGCCGACCAGGTGCGAGACGTCAGCAAATGGCCGAGCCGGCAGGAGCAACTGAGCATTTT
>CAZHIV010000427.1:0-7379 GCA_964532675.1 uncultured Planctomycetaceae bacterium | reverse complement strand
CCTTGCCTTCGTCACAAAACCCCCCCCCCGCCCGGGGGGTGGGTGGGGGCGGGGCTAACTCCGCGGCGAATCATCACCCTCCCCCAACCCCTCCCATCAAGGGAGGGGAGTTTTGGGACAAAGCCTAGTTTTGAAACCGGTTCTAATCAAAGCGTCTCGTGACCAACTTCATCGCCAAGAACGACCCCGACGTATGGCAGGCGATCGCCGGCGAAATCGAGCGCCAGGCGGACGGCCTCGAGATGATCGCGAGCGAGAACTACACGAGCCCGGCCGTTATGCAGGCCGCCGGCAGCGTGCTCACCAACAAGTACGCCGAGGGCTATCCGGGTCGGCGATACTACGGCGGCTGCCAGTTTGTCGACGTCGTCGAGCAGCTTGCCATCGACCGCGCGAAGGAGCTTTTCGGAGCGGAGTTTGCCAACGTGCAGCCCCACAGCGGCTCGCAGGCGAACACGGCCATTTACCTGGCCGCATTGGAGCCGGGCGACACGGTGCTGGGCCTCGACCTGGCCCACGGCGGCCACCTGACGCACGGCATGAAGCTCAACATCAGCGGCCTGTTGTACCATTTCGTCAGCTACGGCGTGACGCGCGACAGGCAGCGGCTCGATTTCGACCAGGTTGCCGCGCTGGCCCGCGAGCACAAGCCGAAGTTGATCGTCGCCGGCGCGAGCGCTTACCCGCGCGAAATCCCGCACGACAAGTTCGCCCAGATCGCCCGCGACGTGGGGGCGAAGCTGATGGTCGACATGGCCCACTACGCCGGGCTGGTCGCCGCCGGCTTGCACAACAGCCCGGTGCCCGTAGCCGACTTCGTCACCACGACCACGCACAAGACGCTCCGCGGTCCGCGCGCCGGCCTCTGCTTGGCCAAGGAAGAGTACGGCAAGACGATCAATAGCCGCGTATTCCCCGGCATCCAGGGCGGACCGCTGATGCACATCATCGCCGGCAAGGCGATCTGCTTCGGCGAAGCGCTCCGCCCGGAATTCAAGCAGTACGCCCGGCAGATCATCGAGAACGCCAAAGCGCTGGCCGAGGCGCTGTTGGCCGGCGGCTTGAAGCTGGTGAGCGGCGGCACCGACAACCACCTGCTGCTGGTCGACGTGACGCCGCTGGGAATCGGCGGCAAGCTGGCCGAAGAGGCCCTCGACCGCTGCGGCATCACGATCAACAAGAACATGATCCCCTACGACGAGCGCAAGCCGGTCGACCCCTCCGGCATCCGCGTCGGCACGCCGGCGCTCACCACCCGCGGCATGGGCGTGGCCGAAATGCGCACCATCGGCGCGTGGATGATCGAAGCCCTTAAGGCGCCCGAGGACGAGGCAGTGCTCTCGCGCATCCGCACGGAGATCCGCCAGCTATGTCAGCAATTCCCTGTTCCCGCCGCTGTGTTGAAGGATTAACCACAGAGACACAGAGAGCACAGAGAGGTAACAAATGATGAATGACGAATGACGAATGACGAATGACGAATGACGAATGAATTCCTATCACTCATCCTTCAACCTTCAACCTTCATCTTTTGTCCTTTATCCTTGCTTCTCCGTGCTCTCTGTGTCTCTGTGGTGAAATGAAATCGTCTGAATTACGAGTATGGCGACAAATTCCGAAAAAAGCCGCATTTTGATTGCCGACGACAACGAGCCGAATGTCGAGCTGCTGGAGGCGTACCTCAGCGGGCTCGACGTGGAAACGGCCGTCGCGGTCGACGGGCAGGATACGCTCGATAAGGTTGCGTCCTTCCAGCCGCACCTGATTTTGCTCGACATCATGATGCCCAAGCTCAGCGGCTTCGAAGTCTGCAAGAAGCTCAAGGGCGATCCGGCGACGAGCGGGATCATGATTCTCATGGTCACCGCCCTCAACGAGCTGGGCGACATCGAGCGCGCGGTGCAAGCAGGGACCGACGACTTCCTCTCGAAGCCGATCAACAAGGCGGAGCTTATCAAGCGCGTGGAAAACATGCTCAAGCTCCATCACGTGACCGACGAAGTCGAACGGCTCCGCCAATACATCGAGCGGATGGAAAGCCGCTGATATTCCTCTGTCTCGCGGCGCGGCGCCGCGGTATGATGGATGTGGCCCATCGTGTGTAGGGAAGAATCGGGATGCCTGTTTGCGCCCACTCGGCAATGCTGCTTATTCGAACCATCCGCCGCAGCGGCTTCTGCCTGGTCGCGGCCGCGTTCTGGGCGTTCTCGCCGCCCGCGCTCGGCGACGATCCGCGACCCAGCATCGCGGCCTCGCGAAGCCCTGTTTCCGGCGACGGGCGAATCTCCGAGGGCCGCCCGTCCGCGGAAGAAGCGGCGGCCACCAAACAGCACATCCGCGAGTTAATCCGCGAGTTGGGCCACCCGCGCTACACCATGCGCCGCACGGCGGCCAACGAGCTCCGCCAGATTGGGCCGGAGGCCTTCGACCTTCTGCACGCGGCCACCAACGACGCCGATCCAGAAGTGGCGGCCAGCGCCCGCTACCTGCTGCGGCAGATTACGGTCCGCTGGGTGCAGAACGACGATTCCCCGGCCGTGCGGGCCTTGCTGCGGGACTTCGGCGAGCGTGCCGATGAATCCCGGTTGAGCCGGCTGGACGACCTGGCCAAGCTCTCCGATGGCGAGGGGCTCGCCGCGCTTTGCCGGGTCGCCCGGTTCGATCGCTCGCCGCTAGTTTCCCGCTCGGCCGCGCTGGCCGTCATCCGACCGGCCGAGCCGTCGGAGATGTCGACGCCGATCGACAGCGAGGTTGTCGACCGCGAGCTGGGTTCCAGCACGCGCGAGGCCGCGGTCTGGCTGCGCCGCTACTTGGAGCAGCTTCGCGACCCGGCGGCCTCGGCCGCCTACTGGGAAAAGCTCGTCGATGAGGAAGCCGAGCGGCTCGAACAAAACGCCGACGACACCTCGCCGGAGATCGTGCTGGGCCTGCTGTGGAATCTGGCCGACGTGTATCGGCAAGTCGACGACCGGCCGGCAATGCTGGTCGTCACCGATCGGATGGTCGGGCTGAATACGGAGGTCGCGCAGCAGGCCGCCCTCCAGCTCATCGAATGGCTCATGGGGCACCAGACGTGGGACGTGCTGGATGAGTTTCTCGCCAAGCATCAGTCGACCTTCGAGCAGAGCAAGCGATTTTTGTACTACACGGCGCTGGCCCGGGCCCGCCAGGGTCAGAAGGAGGCGGCGGAGGAGCTGGCGGAAAAGGCGGCCCAGCTCGATCCGCAGCTCTTGCTGGAGAGCGTTTTCGCCGCCAGGGACTTGGAAGAGCGCGGCCAGTTCGACTGGGCTGAGCGCGAATATCATCGCACGATCGACAATCAGCCGATCGCCTCGCAGGAAGCGATCATCGCGCGGACGTTTCTCGGCAGCTTGCTGCACGATCACGAAAAGCACGGCGAGGCGGCCGACGTTTTGGAGCCGCTGGTGAAGGCCGTGCAAAACGAGGGCCGCGTCGGGCAGCTCTATTCCGAGCTGCTTCGTTACTACCGCGGCCGGTTGGCGTTGCCAGGCGCCGATGCCCTGGCGGCACGTTTCCACTATTACCGCGCCAACCAGCATCGCGACCAGGACGACCGACAGCGCGAGCGGGGCGAGCTGGAGCTGGCCATCAAGTTCGACCACACCGATGCCGACGTGCTGATCGCCATGTATCGCCTGCCGGAGGACGACCCGCAGTGGCGCGAGATGGTCAGGCAGCGGATTCGCGACCTCTGCCGGGAGTTCCAGCAGGAGATCGACGAGAATCCAACCGACCCGACCGCCTACAATCAATGGGCCTGGCTCGTGAGCAACACGGAAGGCGACTACCAGAAAGCCGTCAGCTATTCGCACCGTTCGCTGGAGTTGATTCCGCCGGGGGCCGGCGATTCGGCGGGCGCGAGCTTCCTGGATACGCTCGGTCGCTGCTACTACGCGGCCGGCGACTACGCGAACGCCGTCAAGTATCAGCGCCAGGCCGTCGAAAAGGTCGACTACATGCAGGTCATGCAGCGGCAACTCGCGCTTTTCGAAGGGACACTTGCCGAAAAGCAATGAGCCGGCGACGCCGACCACGCGCTGACGCTCCGCTCACGGCTTGCGGCTTAGCTCCACGATTCCCGGCTCTATGAAAACGATCGCTCTCGCCACCGCCGAGCTCGCTTATGTCGACCGCGGCGCCGGTATGCCCGTGCTCTTGATCCATGGCTTTCCGCTCGACCACACGATGTGGGCCGCCCAGATCGAGACGCTCTCCGAGCGTTGTCGCGTCATTGCGCCCGACCTGCGCGGGTTCGGCCAGTCGCCGCTCGGCAATGCCGATCCGCAGCGCGGCGTATCGATGGAGCAATACGCCGACGATTTGGCCGAGCTGCTCGACGCTCTCTCGATTGCGGATTCGGCGGTGCTCGTCGGCTTTTCGATGGGCGGCTACATCGCCTGGCAATTCCTCCGTAAATATGCCAGCCGGGTGCGAGCGCTCGTGCAGTGCGACACGAAGTCGGCCGCGGACAGCGACGAAGCCCGCGCCGGCCGGTTGAAAATGGCCGAGAACGTCGCCGAGTGGGGCGCGGCGCGCGTCGCCCAGATGATGGGGCCGAAGTTGCTGGCCGCGCGATCCTTCGAAACGAAGCCGGACGTCGTGGCGGCGGTTCGCCGCGTGGTCGAACGCACGTCGCCCTCGGCCATCGCGGCCGCCCAGCGCGGCATGGCTGCCCGGCCCGATATGACCGATTGCCTGCAGCAGATCGACGTACCAACGCTGGTCCTGGTCGGCGCCGCAGATGCCATCAGCCCGCCGGCGGAAATGCGTGCAATCGCCGCGGCGATTCCCGGCGCCCAGTTCGTGGAAATCCCCGACGCCGGCCATATGACGACGATGGAGAATCCAGAAGCGGTGAACGACGCGCTGCGAAACTTCGTAGCTCGCGTCAGCTAAGAGTTGGTCGTTGTCCGTTGTCCGTTGTCCGTTGTCCGTTGTCCGTTGCAAATGACGACGGACGACGGACTACTTACTCGGCAGCGCGAATACTGACTGGCTCTTCACGATCGCATAATCGTCTGGGAAGGTGTGAAAGGCCTGCACTTTCAGGCTGCGGTCGCGCGACTCGAGATGGATGTAGCTGAGGGCCCCCAAGCCGAATCGGCCGCTCGACTCGAAGCAATGCAGGAGGCCCTTGCGTGCGCCGGCTTGCGTGAGCTCCTTCTGGTAGGTCCAAAACGCTTCCTTTTCGACCGGCTCGAGCGAGAATTCAACGCGATAGTTCACGCCGCCGCGGCATTCGAGCCCGTCGGTGCAGGTGCCCTTGAGCCGGTGCGACATCAGCCGCCGCCGCTGAGGCAGCGGGTGGTGTGCCGAGGCCGCCACTTCGCTTAAGGTAATACCGTCGTATTGCCAGGTCACGATGTGGCCGGCGTTGGTGATTTGAACGGTCGCCTTGTAGCCGCCGCGCTCGATCTGCTGTGTCTTATGCACGTCGAACAGCTCGGGATGCAGCGACCGGCCGTAGAGCTGGAACACTAGCTCGGCGATTCGGGGACGAACTGATAACACAACGTATACCCGCAAGGATGAAACTAAGAGCCTATCCCAGAACCGTCCCGGAAAGGGGGACAGTCCCCGACGGTTCTGGGATAGGCTCTAAAGGCTCGATGAAGCCGGCAAAGCTCAATTATAGTCTGGCTGAAAAATTGGAACAAAGGGCGATTTGACCGCTCCCATTTTGTGTTGAATTCAGACTTGACTTTTGGCCGCCACTTGCGCTGCGGAGCTAAGTCGCAAGCGGGGCGCGGCGCGAGTTGGCAATGGTGGCGTCGAAACTGATTCAAGCTTATGAGCGCCTGCTGGACGCTTACGGTCCGCAGCATTGGTGGCCGGGCGATTCGCCGTTCGAGATCATGGTCGGGGCCGTATTGGTGCAGAACACGGCCTGGCGCAATGTTGAACGGGCTGTCGCCAACTTGCGCGAGGCCGGCCTGATGGACCCGCACGCGCTCTACGCGGCGCCGCCCGATGAGCTGGCCGAGCTGATCCGCCCGGCCGGCTACTTTCAAGTCAAAGCGAAACGGTTGCGGAACCTGCTGAAGTTCCTCGTCGACGAGTACGACGGCTCGCTGGAGAGGATGTTCCGGACCGACGTCGCCACGCTGCGCGAAAAGTTGTTGGCGATTCACGGCATCGGCCCGGAAACGGCGGACGCCATCCTCCTCTATGCGGGCGGGCTGCCGACTTTCGTCGTCGACACCTACACGCACCGCGTGCTGGCCCGCCACGGCTGGATCGGCTACGACGCCGATTACCACGAAATCAAGGAGCTGTTCGAATCGGCCTTGCCCGACGACGCGGTGCTCTACAATGAATATCATGCCTTGCTGGTCCGCGTGGGCAAAGAGACCTGCCGGCGGGCCGCGGCCAACTGCCACGCCTGTCCCTTAGCCGATCTCTTGCCCGAAAGCGGCATCGCGACGCCATGACCGATCTGTTCGCCCAAGCCGAAACCGCGAATTGCCAGCGTGTGCAGCCGCTGGCCGCGCGGATGCGGCCCGACTTGCTGAGCGAGTTTGTCGGGCAGCGGCACTTTCTGGGCGAAGGCAAGTTGCTGTCGCGGATGCTGCAAGCTCGGCGGCTGGGCTCGCTCATTTTCTACGGTCCGCCCGGCATCGGAAAGACGACACTGGCCCGGCTGCTGGCCCAGGAAACCGATAGCCGCTTCCGCCAGCTCAGCGCGGTGACCAGCGGCGTGAAGGACGTCCGCGAAGTGCTGGAGGAGGCCCGCGACGAAGTGGCGGCCGGCGGCCGGGCGACGCTGCTATTGATCGATGAAATCCACCGCTTCAATAAGGCCCAGCAAGACGCGTTGCTGCCCGATGTCGAGGAAGGCGTCGTCATCTTGGTGGGCATCACGACGGCCAATCCGTTCTTCGCGGTGAACGACGCGCTGGTGAGCCGCAGCCGCGTGTTCGAGTTCCAGCCGCTATCGGTCGAGGAGATCAAAACGATCGTCCGCCGCGCGCTGGGCGACAAGGACCGCGGCCTAGGTCAGTACGATGCCACGATCGACGAGGATGCGCTCCACTTTCTGGCCGAAGTCTCCGACGGCGACGCCCGCCGCGCCCTGGGCGCGCTGGAAGTCGCCGTTCTCTCTTCTCACGGACCCAGCCGCTTGCGGCTTAGCGCCGGCCTCATCGCCGACGCCGTCCAGCGCAAAGCCATCCGCTACGACCCCACCGGCGACGACCACTACGACGCCGCCAGCGCCCTGATCAAGAGCATTCGCGGCAGCGACCCCGACGCCGGCATCTACTGGCTGGCCCGGATGCTCGAAGGCGGCGAGGACGTGCGGTTCCCATTCAGCACGCTGGAGAGCATGGCGACCCCTTGTTCGGTGAAGGCCCACGGGG
>CAZHIV010000426.1:0-9624 GCA_964532675.1 uncultured Planctomycetaceae bacterium | reverse complement strand
GGTCCTTGACGATCCAGCTCGTCCCGCCGGACATCTGCACCGGCACCGCCTGCAAATCGGCCCGCAATCGCAGCGCGAGTGGTCGATCGATGGAGGAGAGGGGCTGGGACATGGCGTCAAATTGTGTTGTCCGTGGTCCGTTGTCCGTTGTCCGTGGTCCGTTGCAAGTAGCAAGTAGCAAGTAGCGATGCGGGAAGGCAACAACGGACCACGGACTACGGACCACGGACGATCATACTGGCCGGTTGGCCCGGCCGCAGCCGGCCGTCGCGATTCTTGACCTCAGCCCAGACGCGGACCTGGCCCGTGATCGGATCGACCTCCGGGCTGACGAACACGATCGTGCCGGAAAACATCTCGTCGGTGGTTTCCACGGTGAGCGCGACCGGCTTGCCTTCCAAGTCGGCCGTGGCCTGCGGCGCCGGGACGAACCCCTCCGCCTTCAGCCGGTCGACGTTGACGATTCGCAACGCCTGTTGGCCCGGCTCGACCCACTCGCCCTTGCGGACGTATACCTGCACGATCACGCCATCGAACGGGGCCATGATCCGCCGCCGGGCCACGGCCGCTCGGGCCGCTGAGAGCTCGTTCGCCTTGGCCTTCATTTCCAATTTCGCAATCTGTTGTTCGTGCGCCGCCTGCTCGGCTTCGAGCTGGTTGCGCTGCACCGTCAGCTGTTCCACATCGAGCTGCGACTGCGACACGCTTTTCGCGAAGCGTTCGATCGATTCGGTCGAGCGCCGCAACTCGGCCTCCGAAACCTCGAGCGCTTTTTTCGTGAAGCGGATCCGCACGTCGTTGGTGGCCTTGGCTTGGGCGATTTCGTATTGGGCCTGCGCCGCGTCCGCCGCCAGGCGAGCGACCTGGTCGTCGATCTGTGTCAACAATTCGCCTTGCTTCACGCGCTGGCCCTCGCGGACCGCGACGTTCGTCACCATGCCGGATTCGTGCGCCGGCACCTCGGCTTCTTCCAGCAGTCGCAGCACGACCGACTCCACCTCCACCGGCGGCGCCGCCGTCGCGGCGCAGGTAGGCAGCACGAACGCCGAGAGGATTGTGGCAAGCGAGGCGGCAAGAGCTCGTTGGTGTAGCATGATGCACCGTTTCAAAACCGCAGCCACTCCAGGGCCGTGTCCCAAATCTCATGGAACCAAACGTAGCCGATCGGCCGCCGGCCGCACTCGATTTGAACCCGCGCCGAGACGCCGGGCCGCAGATCGTTCCGCGCTTGTGCCACCAGTTCCGGCGAATCGAGCGCCACCTTTACCAGCACACTGGGCGACGGCGACGCTGCTTCGTCGCCAGACACGTCGGCCGTTTGACATACCTCGGCGATACGGCCCGCGTGCTGCTCGCGGTCGTCAGAGCTCAGGCGGAACCGCACCGGCAGGTCCGCCTTCAGTTCGTGTTGCGCCGCCAGCACGTAGCCGACCTGATCGTCGGGCACTTCGAGCTCGAGCTGCCAGTCGGCCGACAGATCGGCCACTGTCACCAGAACCTCGCCGCGCTCCACCGGTCTGGCCATGAGGCGATGGGCCACGTCCCACGTAAGCACCCGCCCTGCAATCGGACTCGTGACGACCAGCTCGTCACGTTGCCGGTTCAATAATTCCAGCTCGCGCCGCAAGTTGGCCAGCCGCTGTTGGATTTCCCGCTCTTCGGCCGACAGGCGATACGCGTCGACCGGATTGGCCTCGCGCACGGCTCGATTGGTACGCGTGGCCCGCACGGCATCGAGCTGCCGCTGGGCCGTTTCCAGCTCGCCGTCCACGCGCTTGAGCTCCAACTCCAGCGACGGATCGCGCATCTCGACAAGCGGCTGCCCGGCGGCGACATCGGCACCGTGCTCTACAAGTACCTGGTCGACCAGGCCGCTCCGCGGCGCAAAGACGTCGCGCCGGACGACCGGTTGCAGCGTGCCCGGCGCGTCGATATTGAAGTCTGCCGGCACGAGGACCAGCGCCGCCACAGCCGCGGCGACTGCCGCCAGCCCCACCGCCGTACGCGGCAGGTGCGCGGTGAGCTGCTGTTTCACGACTCCTAGCGGCCTCAGCAGCCAGCCAAGCGGCAGCCGGTCGTACTCGAGCGCGTTGTACAGTGCGGTCGTGCACACTTCCGCCGCTTCGACCAGCCGTTCGCGCTGCAGGCCGCCTTCTCGGGCGTCGAAATGCTCGGCGACGACGACAAACATTGGTCGTTCGCGCTTCGCGCGTGCGCCTGGGCGTGCAGGCGGAGTATCATTCAAGGCTGGATCGGCCGGACGACGCACGGGAACGGCGGCCACCTGCCGGGCTTGCGACTCTTCGGCCAGCTGCTCCAGCGCTTCGGCGACCGGGGGCAGCGCATCGCATTGGGCATCGCTGTAAAACGCCGGCTCATCCGTGCGACGGACCAGTTCGGCAAACTTCTCGAGCCGCCGCGCAGCGCCGCTACGTCGCTCGGGCCGGCTTACTCCGCTCGTGGCCAGCAGCCGGCAGCGACGGCCGCGAGCCACCAGTACATTCAGCCGATCGCATCCGACCACGCGTCGGCCCTCATTCGCGACGGCGTAAGCTGTCTCCGGGAGGTTTAATTGACGGTGAACCTCGCGGCCCAAATCCAATAGCTGACTTCGATAACCTTCTTCGCGCTGCAAATGGCGCAGTTCATCGAGCGCGTGAAAGTCGGCCGCCAGGTCGCACACGGCCGTCAGGAATTCCTCGCAGCCGCGATGCGTGGCCGGACTGATATCGGCTCGCACCAGCAGCTCGATGATCGCCCGCGTCGCGGACGCGCCCTGTTCGCGCGGCGGGACCGGTTGCTGCTGCGCGTGCGGACTCGCAATACCTTCCAAATGCAGTTGGACCGGCACGAGCAACAACAAATGATTGGTGGGATTGCCGGGCTCGGTTTCCGAGGGGCTCGAACGAGGCGCGACGCTGACGACCCGTTTCCCCGCTGCAGCACCGGTGAGCAGCATTTCGTGAGCGCGGCGCGTCGCCGCGTCGCGGCCGAATTCACTGCTCGGCCAGCCAACCTGAACGACCGGCTGCAACGCCCCGCCGGGCGGGCGCAGCCATACCGCACCACCCAGCGCGGAAAGTGCTCGAACGCTTTCCTCCAGCAGGGTGCGATAGAACTCGTGGGGGGCGACGGCGGAGCGGGCCAGTTGACCGAGCCGGGCGAATGTGTCTTCCAGCTCTTGCCAGGCGTGTGACTCCGACGACACCCCGGTCGCCGAAAGAGGAGTGGCCATATTCTCTTCAGTATAGCCATCTTGCCCGATTGCACACGTCATTCATTTGCCCCGTGGCCAAGCTGGCGCGCGTCGCGGTCGACCAATGACGGCAGTGACGGCTAGCCGCGTTGGGCGAATCATGCGGTCTTCGCGAACAGTTTGTCGTGGGGCAAATAACCGAAAAAACGCGGCAATCAATGTGTATTCGGCGAGGCTGTTAGCCTGGGAAATATGAGAATTCTGTTTTGGTTACGTCGAAATTAATCATGGCAACGACTTTGACGGACGAAAAGTAAAAAGACGACGTGACGGTTCGGAGCCGAGAGGGGGGTGCGCGCTAGCACTCGCTCCGAGTCGTCGCCCACCGACGAGTTTCCGTTTATCACGTATTCCGCGGCATCGGCCGGCCCCCCACACGGCATGAATTGCAGTCGCAAAGCACTGACGCTGCTACTGGCGGCGATGACCGCCTTGCCCAGCGGCTGTCTCTGGCGCAATAGCGGTTCGTTCGAGAGCTGCGCACCGCCGGGTGCCTACGAACGGGTGGCCTCGGAGATCGAGTACCCGGTCGAATCGGGCCGAACCGCGACGAATGCCGATCCATCGCTGGCGGCGCCGCATCCTTGGACCGTCGACACCGAGGGGACGCCGGAGTTTTGGGACGTTTCGTTGGAAGAGGTGATTCGGCTGGCGCTGGCGAATTCGAAGGTGATGCGGGATTTGGGCGGCGCCGTCGTGCGCGCGCCTGCGACGACCCGTACCGCGCTCGACCCCGCCCTGGCGGAAACCGATCCGCGATTCGGCATCGAAGCGGCGCTGAGCGAATTCGATGCCCAGTTCATGACCAGCACCTACTGGGAAAAGAACGATCGGGCATTGAACAACGAATTCTTTGGCGGCGGCACGCGGCTGCTGCAGCAGGATGTCGGCGTGTTCCAGGCGGCAATCACGAAGCGGGCGGCCACCGGCTCGCGGTTCACGATTCGCCATAACGTCGACTACGACGCCAACAATGCGCCGGGCAACCGCTTCCCCAGCGCGTGGAACACCAACGTCGAGATGGAGATTCGCCATCCGTTCCTGCAGGGCAGCGGAACGCAGTACAACCGCATCGCCGGGCTCGATTCGACGCCTGGCGTATACACGGGCGTGCTGCTTGCCCGACTTAATGCGGACGTGGCGCTGAACGATTTTGAGGTCGCCGTCCGCGATCTGGTGAGCAACGTCGAGAACGCGTATTGGGACCTTTACTTCGGCTACCGGGTTCTCGAATCGCGGCGGAAGGCGCGAGACGCGGCGCTCGACACGTGGCGCAAGATTTACGCGCTTTACGAAGTGGGCCGCGGCGGCGGCGAGGCCGAAAAGGAAGCCCAGGCCCGCGAGCAGTACTTCCGCTTCCAGCAAGACGTGCAGAACGCCCTCAGCGGCGAGCCGTACGAATCGACTCGCAATTGGAACGGCCTGCCCAGCGGCTCGCTTCGCGCGACCGGCGGCGTGCTGATGGCCGAGCGCCGGCTGCGGCTCTTGATGGGACTGCCGCCCAGCGATTGCAAGCTGCTGAGGCCGGTCGAAGAGCCGGTGCTGGCCAAAATCGAATTCGACTGGTGCCAGGTCACCGACGAAGCGACCACGCGGCGGGCCGAACTGCGCCGGCAAAAATGGCAAGTACGGCGACGCGAGCTCGAGTTGATGGCCAGCAAGAACCACCTGCTGCCCCGCCTGGACGGCGTCGCCCGCTACCGCTGGCGCGGATTCGGCGACGACCTGTTCCCCCGAGGCGAAGCCCCCCCCCCGCCGGACACCCAGTTTGACGCCGCGTACAGCAATCTCACCGGCGGCGACTTCCAGGAATGGCAGCTCGGCTTCGAGCTGTCGATGCCGATCGGCTTCCGCCAGGCACATGTCGCGGCGAGGAATGCCGA
This sequence comes from uncultured Planctomycetaceae bacterium, assembly GCA_964532675.1. GTDB lineage: Bacteria > Planctomycetota > Planctomycetia > Pirellulales > Lacipirellulaceae > JABDGM01. The sequence goes on along the minus strand of CAZHIV010000426.1, from coordinate 4,485 downwards.
ATTGCTGTTGGCGCGCGAACGCGCTATTCTGCAGGACCAGCAGCGGGAGATCGTCCACGAGGCGGCCGACGCCATCGCCGAAATGGACCGCGCGTATCTCGTGCTGCAAACCAGCTACAACCGGCTGGGCGCCAGCCGCGACCAGCGCGACGCGGTCGCCGCCGCCTACGAGAACGACAAAGCGCCGCTGGATTTGTTTCTCGACGCCCAGCGGCGCCTGATGGATGCCGAGATCGAGTACTATTTGAATCGAGTCCGCTATTCGCTGGCGACCAAGAACGTGCATTTTGTCAAAGGCACCTTGTTGGAATACGACGGCGTCTATCTTGCGGAAGGCCCGTGGCCGGGCGAGGCCTACCACGACTCCGCCAAGCGCGAAGCCTCGCGGAGCAGGCCCGTGCCGCTGAACTATGCTTCGTCGCAGGCTCCGCGGGTCGCCCGTGGATCTTACGATCAACACACGCACGCGGTGCTTCCGATTCATGCCGCAAGCAAGAGCGCGAACGAGCCGCAGCCCGCCAGTCCCACACCGGCCGATGGCCCGTCGATGCAGCCGCGGGCGCCAGCGCCGCCGGGGCCGGCACGCAAGAGTCCGGCCAGCTCCGGCAGTCGGGCCTCGGCAAAGTCGGGGGCGGCCAAGGAGGCCGTAATCCAAGCCGGCGGTGCAACGTCAATGCCATCCGCCGAAGAAGCCGGCGAGCCGGCCGCCGCGAAACTCCCGGCGTTGAAGCGCCCATAATTCATGATGCGGCTCGTCGGCAGCGCTCCGGCATGTTAGCTTGGGTTGCGTCGGTTCCTCGCGGCGCGCCGGGCGATCCCTCGTCCCGCTGTCCCACTGGCGCTTGGGCTTAGCTGCGGCGCGGTGCATCTCCGCACCGACCCGTACCCCGCGGTTCGGTCGCGCTTACCATCCTGCCATGCTTTCTTCTCGACTTTTCTGGAAGTTGATGCTGGCCTGCGCCGGCTTGAACCTGGCAGCGGCGGTGATGTTCGGGTTCATCCTCGCCGGATGGCTGCAAAACCGAATCCTGGAGCAAGTCGATCGCCGGCTGCGCGATGCCGCGCATGTGGTGCGTAGCCAGTTGGCCGACGACGTCGGATCCGGACCAACCGAGGCGTTGCAGGAGCGGTTGCGGCAGCTTGGGCTGGAAACGGAGACTCGCTATACGCTCTCGGACATCGACGGCCACGTGTTGGCCGACTCGGAGCGGGCGTCGCTGGCCGAAGTGCGGGCGATGGACAACCACCGCGACAGGCCGGAATTTGTGCAGGCACGAACTCACGGTGAGGGAGCCTCGTTGCGGCGCAGCGCCACGTTGGACTCGACGCTGCGCTACTATGCGCTGCGGATCGACGCGGCGGAGGGCGGGCCGATCGGTTTTGTACGCACGGCGCTGCCGATGGATGCGATTGCCGCGCAAACGGCGGCCGTGCGGCGCTTGATTTGGGGGCTGGTCGCGGTCGTGTGTCTGTGCGTGCTGGCCCTGGCATGGTGGATCGTAGGGCATATTATCAAGCCCGTGACGTCGTTGACCGAAGCGGCCGAAGCCATCGTGGCGGGCGAATATGGCCGCCGCGTGTATGTGGCCAATCGCGATGAATTGGGGACACTTGCCCGCACGTTCAACCGGATGAGCCAGGAGCTCGATGCGCGGATGAAGCAGCTCGGCCAGACGGGCGCCCGGCAGTCGACGGTCCTGGGCGGCATGATCGAAGGCGTGATCGCCGTCGACGAGCGGCAGCGGATCGTGCTGGCCAACCGGGCGGCAGGCGAATTGTTTGCGTTTCGGCCGTCCGTCGCGGAAGGCCGGCCGCTGCTGGAAGTGGTGCGCAACCACGCGTTGCATGAGGCGGTCACGGCGGCACTGGCGACGTGCCAGCCGCAGCGGCTGGAAACCAAGCCAGGGGTCCAGCACGCGGCCGCCGGCGTGCAGCAAGTCGACATTCACGTGCAGCCGCTGCCTGGCGAGCCTTGTCCGGGCGTCGTGTTGGTGATGCACGACACGACGGAGCTGCGCCGGCTGGAATCGCTGCGCCGTGATTTTATCGCCAACGTATCGCACGAATTGAAGACACCCCTCAGCTCGATCAAGGCGTACAGCGAGACGCTTCGCAACGGCGCGCTCGACGACCGTGAGACCAGCCACCGCTTCTTGGGACGGATCGAGGAGCAAGCAGACCGATTGCATCATCTGATCATCGACATGCTGATGCTGGCGCGACTCGAGTCGGATCAGCAGGTGTTCGAAATCGTCTCGGTGGATGTGCCGCAAGTGGTCGCCAATTGTTTGGAGGACCGCCGGCCGTCGGCCGAAGCCAGGAAGATCCGCCTGGCCGTGGCGCACGATCAGGCACCGTGCCGCGTGCGCGCGGATCGCGAAGGGCTGCGGGAAATCCTCGACAACCTGATCGACAACGCCATCAAATACACCCCAGCGGGAGGCGAAGTGCGCGTGTCGTGGCAGGTGAGTAGCGAGGAGCGAGGGGCGAGGAGCGAGGAGCCGGACATCAATGCGGGCCCGGTGGTGCGCATCTCGGTTCGCGACACGGGCATCGGGATCAAGCCGGAGGACCAGCGACGGGTGTTCGAGCGTTTTTACCGGGTCGACAAGGCCCGCTCGCGGGAGCTGGGCGGCACCGGCCTCGGCCTGGCGATCGTCAAGCACCTGGCCCAATCGTTTGACGGCAAGGTGCGCGTCGAAAGTGAACCGGGCAAGGGAAGCACGTTCACGGTCGAGCTGCCGTCGGCGTAGGGCGCTGGGTAAAGGGACAGTCCGCTTTTGCTTCGAAGGCTCCGCAAAAGGGGGCAGTCCCTGGTCGGGTCGAAAAGCGGGCTTGTTTTTCCGAAGATTTCGCTTCTTCATCTCAAAAAGGCCTAGTTTTCCCGAAGATGACAGGGCGTGGCAAAAAAGGCCTTGTTTTTCCGAAGATGACACGTGTCACGCGATTTCGACGATGCGTGGCAAGTCGCGCAGTCCAACCGGCTGCGCACACCGCGAGCGCTCGCCGTCGCCGTTGGCTCCGGGTTAAACGAGGACGGAACCGTCCCGCGGACGGCTGATGGCTAGTTATCAAACAACAAGCGCACAATGGCAGGATCGAGCGTAACCGATTGCGCGGCCGATTTCAGCAAGAATTTTTGGCCACCGCGCGGAAGAGGGGAAGCGAGGGACGAGCAGTGGCGGGGGGAATTGGCCGACGGTAAATTGCTCAGATGGCCAAGAACAGCGACTTGACAGCGGCGCGCACTGAAACCGCCCCGGCGGAAATCTGCGCGCTGGTCGAAAAGTTCGCGGAGCATCGGGAGACGTATCGCCGTCCGGGCTACAACGAAACGCAGCTTCGGCAGGATTTTCTGGATCCGTTTTTCATCGCCCTGGGCTGGGATATCTACAATCGCGACGGGATACACGAAAACTACCGCGACGTGATCCTGGAGCACGCGCTGCGGGTGGAGAAAAGCGTCAAAGCGCCCGATTACTGCGTTCGGATCGGGCCGGTGCCGAAGTTCTTTGTCGAGGCGAAGAAGCCCGCGGTGGACATCAAGAGCGACGCCGGACCGGCGTTTCAGCTTCGGCGGTATGCCTGGACAGCGAAGCTGCCGCTGTCGATTCTCACCGACTTCGAGGAGTTCGCCGTTTACGATTGCCGCGTGAAGCCGGACAAGAACGACAGCGCCGCCACGGCGCGGGTGATGCTGCTGAGCTACACGGATTACGTGGAGCGGTGGGGCGAGATCGCGGGCATCTTTTCGCGCGAGGCGGTTCTCAAGGGCCGCTTCGACGAGTTCGCTGGCTCGACGAAGAAAAAGCGCGGCACGGCGGAGGTCGACGAGGCGTTCTTGGAAGAGATCGAGGCGTGGCGCGAATCGCTGGCCAAGAACCTCAGCTTGCGAAATCCGAAGATCACCGATCGCGAGCTGAACTTCGCCGTGCAGCGGATTATTGACCGGATCATCTTCCTGCGGATGTGCGAAGGACGGAATATCGAGCCTTATGAACGGCTCAGGTCGCTAATGAACGGCGAAGCCGTGTATCCGCGGCTGGTGGAGATGTTTCACCGGGCGGACGAGAAGTACAACTCGGGGCTGTTCCATTTTCAGCGCGAGCGGGGGCGGGAGCCGCCGGACGAATTTACGACCGGCCTCGCGGTCGACGACAAGATCCTCAAAGACATCATTCGCCGGCTGTACTACCCGGAGAGCCCGTACGAGTTCGCGGCGCTGCCCGCCGACATTTTGGGGCAGGTGTACGAGAAGTTCCTGGGGAAGGTGATCCGGCTCACGGCGGGTCACCGGGCGAAGGTCGAGGAGAAACCGGAGGTCCGCAAGGCGGGCGGCGTGTATTACACGCCCACCTACATTGTGGAGTACATCGTCGAGAACACGGTGGGCAAGCTGGTCGACGGCAAGACGCCGCAGGAGGTGGGCGGACTGACGGCGACGTACAAAGCGCCCCCTCCCCAGCCCTCCCCCCAAGGGGGAGG
>CAZHIV010000425.1:0-14055 GCA_964532675.1 uncultured Planctomycetaceae bacterium | reverse complement strand
CGTCAGCTAGTCTGCCGCTGGGCAAATGCGCAAGTTACGGACGAGGAATTGGAGCGCTGCCGACAGGAAATGGAAAGCTACTCGACAGCCGAAGTCCTGGACCGAATGCGCGTTTTACGATGTAGATAGTACTGTGATTGTCCGGAACCGTCGCCATGACGTTGGACTCCTGCAAAATCCCGCAGCAAGAAGATGCCTCGGGGGTGATCCGCGTGGATAATACGCGCGTGACGCTCGATTCGGTTGTCCATGCTTTCCGCGAAGGCGCCTCGGCGGAGGAAATTATCGAGCGGTTTCCCGCAATCACGCTCGGGGCGGCCTACGCGGCGATTGCGTTCTACTTGCAGAACCAGACGGAAATCGATGCCTACCTTCGTCGACGGGAGATGGAGGCTGAGCAAAGCCGAACGAAAATCGAGACGCGTCCCGACGCGAAGGCTTTTCGTGAGCGTTTATTGGCGCGCAAGGCTGCCGATGGATCGTGCTGATGCTTCGCTATCTGGCCGACGAGGATTTCGACAACCGAATTCTAAAGGCGTTTCGGCGCCGCGAGCCGGAGCTCGATTGGATTCGCGTTCAAGATGTCGGCCTCAGCGGCTGCGAGGACGAGTCCGTCCTTCAGTTTGCCGCAGAGAGCCAGCGAGTTGTTCTCACTCGGGATGTTTCCACAATGACCTCGGCTGCCTATCGCCGGATCGAGCGGGCCCAGCCGATGCCTGGACTAGTCGTAGTCCCTCACCGTATGGCGATCGGCCAGGCAATCGAGGAGCTCCTGTTTCTTGCCAAGCAATCGGCATCGGATGAGTGGGAAGGACAGGTGGTTTGGCTTCCGCTGTGATGAGCCTCGACCCATCTTGCCCGCCCCCGTAGAATAATTGTTCGCGCCGGCGAGCCGTCGGCTCGCGGCTATTTTCCGACTCCCTGCTCCAAGTTCCCCGCGCCCCGCTGATATGTTCGAAGCCCTCCAGGACGGCCTTTCTTCCGCGCTGAAGTCCCTGCGCGGTCAGGGGAAATTGAGCGAAGCCAACATGCGCGACGGGCTCAAGCTCGTCGAACGCTCGCTGCTCGAGGCCGACGTCAGCTTCCCGGTCGTGCGGGAGTTCATGAGCCGCGTCTCGGAGCAGGCGGTGGGCGAGCGCGTGCTCAAGTCGCTCAATCCCAGCCAGCAAGTCGTCGGCATCGTCTACCAGGAGCTGGTCAACCTGATGGGCCCGGTCGACCATTCGCTCCACCTCCGCGGTGCGAACGACGTGACCGTGCTCATGATGTGCGGCCTGCAGGGCTCCGGCAAAACGACAACCACCGGCAAGCTGGGCCGGATGCTGAAGGCACGCGGCCGGCGGCCGCTGCTCGTGGCCTGCGACTTGCAGCGCCCGGCGGCCATCGACCAGCTCCACGTGCTGGGCGAGCAGCTTGAGATCCCCGTTTACTCCGACCGCGCGAACAAGGACCCGGTCGCCGTCGCCAACGCGGCCGTCAAGGAGGCCAAGAAGCACAACGCCGACACCGTCATCCTCGACACGGCCGGCCGGCTGCACATCGACGACGAGCTCATGGCGCAGCTCGAGCGGATCGACCGCCAGGTCGCGCCGCAGCAGGTGTACCTGGTCGTCGACAGCATGACGGGCCAGGACGCCGTCAACAGCGAAGGTGTTCAACGAGAAGCTCGAGCTCGACGGCGTGATCCTGACGAAGCTCGACGGCGACGCCCGCGGCGGCGCGGCCCTCTCCGTCAAGCACGTCACCGGCGTGCCGATCAAGTTCATCGGCACGGGCGAGCACCTCGACGCGCTGGAAGAGTTCCACCCCGACCGCTTGGCTGGCCGCATCCTCGGCCAGGGCGACCTGCTTTCGCTGGTGGAAAAGGCCCAGCAGGAATTCGACCAGGAAGAAATGCGGCTGCAAGAAGAGCGGCTTCGCAAGGGCGAGTTCACGCTCGAAGACTTCCGCAAGCAGCTCTCCCAGATCGGCCGGCTCGGCCCGCTGCAAAAAGTGATGGGCCTCATCCCCGGCATGGGCCAGCTCAACGAGATGATGGGCGACGTCGATCCCGAGGAGGACATGAAGCGCCTGTTCGGCATCATCGACTCGATGACGCCGGCCGAGCGCCGCAGCCCGACCAAGACGATCGACCAGAGCCGCCGCCGCCGCATCGCCGCCGGCGCCGGCGTCGAGCCGCACGAGGTCAACGAGCTGGTCAAGCAGTTCGACGTCATGTCGCAAGTGATGACGTCGATGGCCGGCAAGGGCATGCGCGAGCGCATGAAGATGATGCAGCAAGTGCAAAGCGGCATGCTCTCGAACCCCAACGGCCTGGCCAAGCAAAAGAAGGGCACCGGCAAGCGCCTCTCTCCCAAGGAACGCGCCAAGCTCAAGAAGGATCGCGACAAAGAGCTCCGCCGCCGCAAACGCGAGCAACGCCGCGGCTAGGCTCCCGCCGAGCCGGCGACCAATTCTCGTAGGTCAGGCTGTGCCTGACAGCCCCATGGCGAACGGTCCGCGGAAAGCTGGCTCGGTTCGTTCCGTGCTATCGCGAGCGGCCGTTGCATTTCACCAGCGCGGGTGACTTTTTCTTGACATTCGCGCCGCCCGCCGATATCGTGAAGAAATCATAGCCTCCTCCGTTCTTCTGGGCGCTCAGGGGCGTCGCACGGATGGGCTGGGTGAGCTGAGGGAAAGCTGGCTCGGTTCGTCGCCCGTTTGGTTGCAGCACTCTGCTGTCGCAAGACCCTCGTGACATTTGCGTTGCTGCGCGATTGCCACGAACCCGCAACGTTGATGCGGCTCGACCCTTCCACGTTGCTGCGATAAAACAGCGCTGACCCGAAGTTGGAGTGACACAGCCGATAGGAACGTGGCTGCAGGAGCTGCTCGGAGCGAGAATACCACGATGCAGGCGCGAAGTTGCCGGGGCGTAGCGGAGTATTCACTTGCCATCCTCGTCGGCATGCTCGGCGCATCGATAGCCGATGCTGGCGGCGTGCACTACGCGCTGGCAGTGCTGGGCGACCTGGCCCCTGGCGGCGGCGCGTACATCGATTTCACCACGCCGCAGTTGAACGATCTCGGTCAGGTTGCGTTCCAATCCGTCACCGACGACAGCCTTGCGCAACACGGCATCTTTCGCGCTCAGAGTGATAGTGCAATCGTGCAAATCGCGGGCACCGGGCAGCCCACCAGCAACGGCAGCTTCAGCGAGATCGCCCTTTCCGACATCAACAACGCGGGCCAAGTCGCCTTTTACGCCCGGCTGACCGGAACCGTCGGCGGAAGCTCCGACGACACCGGTATCTTTCTCGGCTCGGGCGGATCAACCACCGAAGTCGTCCGCACCGGCGTGCCTCTCAGCGTCTCGCCCGTACCAAGCAACGAGTTCGACCACCGGCTGGTCTCTCTGCCGGCACTGCCGGTTAACGAAGGACCGACGCTAAACGACGCCGGTCTGGTCGCCTTCACCGGAAACATAAACGCCTGCCGGTTAGTCGACGGCGGCTGTACGCCGTTGAACTACGATGCCGTCATGTACGCCGGCGGCGGTGCCCTGGGCATTATCACCAGGGACAGCAACGCGGTACCCGTCGCCGGCGGTGGCGCCTCCGGGTCCTCCGACCAATTTGTCGGCCCCAACCTGGAGTACCCTCAACCGACCACGCTGCTGAGCAATTCCGGCGCGCTCGTGTTTCGAACCACGATCGCCAACCCGACCGGGGAGGGAATCATCTGGCGGAACCTTACGCAGTATCCAGCCGCCTTCATCCGCGCGGTCGGTCGCGATGGGCAGACGCTCATCCCCGGGGCACCGGGAACGATGAAGGTAAACCTCGGCGACGTATCCGCTCCCTCCCGCGTCGGCGTCGACATCGATGACGCCGGCAACGTCGCCTTCGTGGCCCAGCTCAACCCGGCTGCCGGCGAGAGCCCCGCGGACCTGGCCGTCTACCGCTGGAGTCCGCAGCAGGCCGCTCAGCCGGGCAGCCATGGCCTGACGCAGATCGCTCGCACAGGCCAGGCCAGCCCGGACGGCGACGGCGTCCTGGGGGCGATTCGCTTCGACAACGTTCAGCTAAACGAACAAGGCCAGGTGGCCTTCACTTCCCAGATCGTTTCCTCGGCGTTCGGTTCGCACGACGGCGGCGTTTTACGCGGCGACGGCCAGTCGCTCGCGCTCATTGCCCGCCGCGATCAGCTCACCCCCGACGGCCAGTGGCGGTTCGGCGCCGGCGACGACCCGGGATTTCGATCCGCCGCCATCAACGACGTCGGCCAGGTGGCGTTCGACGCCATTATCCACGGGCCGGACGACGCCGTTGCCGACGCCCTGTACATCGGCGATGGCGTTGAAATGGCCGAGGTGATTCGCCAGGGCAGCTCGCTGGCCGGGAGCACCGTCGAATCCTTCACCTGGAGATCCGAAGACGGAATCAACGCCTTGGGGCAGGTCGCCTATCGTGCCGAGTTGGCCGACGGACGCGACGGCGTATTCCTGTTCAACCTCGACGATATCCATTGGCGCACGGCGGGCAGCGGCAGCTGGAGCGACAATTCGAATTGGACTCTCAGCACGAATCCCGGATTAGTCGATCATGTGTCCATCGACCCGGCCGTCGATCTCTGCGTCGCGGGCCCGTCGACCGATGTCGCCGTCCGTTCGTTAACCGTAGGCGATGCGGGAAACAGTAGTCGCACGACGCTCGATTTGCAGGCTGGTGCGACGATTACGGCGACCGAGGCATTGCAGCTCGACGCCGATGCCATCGTGGATCTCGAGATCCTCGGAAGCAACGTCGGCGAGTTTGCCCGGCTCGTGACCGGTGGTACGGCCAGCCTCGACGGCACCCTCCGAGTCACGTTGGCCGGGTCCTTCGTCCCCAGCGCGGGCGATGAGTTCCCGATTCTCGCCGCCAACGACGTCCTTTCGACTTTCGACGAGGAGCTCCTGCCCACCGTGGTCAATGGCGTCGGCATCCAATGGCTCGTCCATTACGAGCCGACCGAAGTTAGGCTGGAAGTCGTCTCCGCCCTGCCCGGCGACTTCAACCTCGACGGCGCCGTCGACGCCGCCGACTACGTCCTCTGGCGCGCGAACCCCGGCGGCCTGTTCACCCAAAACGATTACGACGTGTGGCGCACCCACCTCGGCCAAACCGCCGCCGGCGGCTCGGCTGCCACCGGCCCCGCCAGTGCCACCACCGTCCCGGAACCCGCGTCGCTCACGTTGCTCGCGGCCGCCGCCCTGGCCGTCTCGTTCGTAGGGAGAAACGCCCGTCGCCAATCCGCGTGCAAACTCCTGATAACCACAAAGAACACGAAGAGCACAAAGACAAGCGTTATCAAAAATCCCCTTGGTGTTCTTGGTGCCCTTCGTGGTTAAAAGCGACAACCTTTCGTGACTTTTCGTGTTTTTTGTGGCTATTCGGTTGCCGGCTAAGCCGCGCTGGGAAAACCGTCGTCGCCCCTCCGACGGCTAGTGCGAGTCGCACGGACATGTAGCGTGTACCGTGTCGTATTTTCCAGACGCAAACGACGAAAAATCCGCTACACTTACGCGGGACGCGCTCTAACGTGTGACGAAAATACGGTGGGATCAGGCCTTCGGCCAAAGCCGTGGTTCGTCGCTTGCTTTGCTCGCGGCCGCCGCCCTGGCTGCGTTCGTCAGGCACCAATCGCGCGTCTCCGTGTCTTCGCGTCTCCCTGTCTCCCCTCTACGGCAGCGCGGCCAAAAATCGTTGCTGAAATCGCCCGCGCAATCTGCTACGCTCATTCGTGCTTTAGCGCGCACGGTCTTTGGCAATTGAAGAAGCTATTAGCGGTTCCGTCCGGTGTTCCCCGTCCGCTACTCGTTTAACCCGGAGCCAGCGGCGACGGCAGGCGCTGGCGGTGCGCGCCGTCGTCAGCGGCCTCGCGGCACGCGACGTTGAACCGGAGCACCCCCGCGCCGGCGTGACATCTTCGGAAAAACAAGGCGATTTTTTCCTGGCCCTGTCATCTTCGGAAAAACAAGGCCGTTGTGAGGCGAAGACGCGACATGTTCGCAAAAACAAGGCTGTTTCTCGCTCCGCCGATGAAGCGTTCGCGCGTTCCGCGCCACGGAGGTTGGCCTCCACCGCCGGCTGGCCAAAACAGCCCTTGCCGATCGGTTCCATGTTGCGGCAAAATGATGGATTCGCACGGGTCACCGGTCCGCCGAGCCCGTAGGTCAGGCTGGGCCTGACACAGCGATGAACCTGTCAGGCGTAGCCTGACCTACCTAGGAGCAAGTTTGTGTCAGTTCGTATTCGCATGAAGAAGATGGGCCGGGCCCATCAGCCGTTTTTCCGGATTTGCGCGGTCGATAAGCACGCCCCGCGCGATGGCCGCGTTCTCGAGGAGTTGGGCACGTACGACCCCCGCGTGCCGGAGACCGATGCCCGCGCGCTCCTCAAGGCCGAGCGCATCGACTACTGGCTAGGCGTCGGCGCGCAGCCCTCCGAGAAGGTGGCCGTGCTGATCAAGAAGTACGGCAGCCAGGGCACGCACGCCGACGCGCAGAAGGCAGCGCTGGAGAAGCTCTCGCAGCCGAAGGCGGTACCCGACGCCGGCGCCCCGGCCAGCAGTGGGAAAGCGAAAAAGCAGGAGGAGGAAGCCGCCCCGGCGGCCAACGCCGAGGAAACCGAAGGCAAGGCCCAGGACATGCCGGCCGCCCAAGGCGAAGAAGCCGTCCCCGAAGAGGCATAAGGGGCATGCGGCAACAACAGGAAGGGGATTGCAAAATGCAAAATGCAAATTGCAAATTGCAAATTGCAAATTGGAATTGCAGAAGGGACGTCCGAAATTCTCAATTTGCAATTTGAAATTTGAAATTTGCAATTCCGACTCCGATGCGGATCGATGTTCTGACCCTGTTCCCGGAGATGTTTTCCGGCTACGTGGGCCAGAGCCTGTTGAAGCGGGCCATCGACGCCGGAATTGTCGACCTCCAGATCCACAACATTCGCGATTGGGCGCAGGGCAAGCATAAGCAGGTGGACGATCGGCCGTTCGGCGGCGGGCCCGGCATGGTCCTGCGGCCGGAGCCGGTGGTCGAATGTGTCGAGGCCGTGCAGCGGCAGGCGGGCGAGCCGGGGCATTTGATCCTCCTTTCGCCGCAGGGCCGCCGGCTCGACCAGCCGATTGCCGGTGAGCTGGCCGGCCGAAACCGGCTGGTTTTGATTTGCGGAAGATACGAGGGCGTCGACCAGCGGGTCATCGACCTGCTCGAGCCCGATGAGCTGTCGATTGGCGATTACATCCTCGGCGGCGGCGAAGTCGCGGCCATGGTGGTGATCGACGCGGTGGCCCGGCTCGTGCCGGGCGTTTTGGGAGACGAACTGAGCAACAAGCAGGATTCATTTTCCGGCCAGCCGCCGCTATTGGAGTTTCCGCAGTACACGCGGCCCCGCGAGTACCGCGGCCTCGCCGTGCCCGACGTGCTGATGACCGGCAACCACCCGGAAATCGCCCGTTGGCGCGAACAACAACAACTCGACCGCACCCGCCAGCGCCGCGCAGACCTGCTCGGCGAGGGCGACGACTATAGACGATCGGACGTTTAGTTCATTACCGCAAAGAACACAAAGGTCACAAAGTACGATCGGATAACGGCTACTTATCGAGTTGTTCTTCTTCGTGTTCTTTGCGTCCTTCGCGGTTAAAAATGAAATTCGAAGTTTAGGTGATAAAATGAGCCAACAGATACTGGAAATGGTCGAGAAGGCCGCTCTCAAAGCGGAGGTGGCCGATTTCGCCATCGGCGACACGGTCAACGTGCACACGAAGATCCTGGAGGGCGATAAAGAGCGCATCCAGGTCTTCACCGGCGTGGTGATCGCCCGCAGCGGGTCGGGCAGCCGCGAGATGTTTACGGTACGGCGGATCGTCGCCAACGAGGGCGTGGAACGCAAGTTCCCGCTCCATTCGCCCAAGATCGAGATGATCGAAGTGGTGCGCAGCGGCGTGGCAAGGCGGGCCAAGTTGTATTATCTCCGCGGCCGCACCGGAAAATCGACCCGCCTCAAAGAACGCCGCCGCGAAACGGCCGAGTAAAGTGAAACTGAACAGGAGGCGGCAGAGAGAGCAGAGAAGACGCCTATTGCAATATGCAAACTCCACTTCGACGGTAATGAGTTTGTATTCTCACGTGCAGCGGGTTTCGCACGCATAACTGACATCTCTGCTCCCTCTGCTGCCTCCTGTTCACAATGAATTGGAAATCCGCCTTGCGTGCCTGGCTTGCCAAGCGTTTCCCGACAAAGTCCCTCGGCCGGCGCGGCGAGGAGGCGGCCGCGAAGTTTCTCCGGCGACAGGGTTACCGCATCCTGGCCAGCGGACTCGATTCCCGCCTGGGCGAGCTCGATCTCATTGCCGTCGACGGCCGCACGATCGTCTTCGTCGAAGTGAAAACCCGCGCCTCAACGGATGCCGGCCATCCGGCCGAAGCGATCGATCCACGCAAAGAGCAACGCATGACGCAAGCCGCGCTGGCCTATCTCAAATCCCACGGCCTGCTGCAATATGCGGCCCGCTTCGATGTGGTGGCCATCACCTGGCCCGACAACGCCCGTCGCCCCACGATCGAGCATTTCAAAGACGCGTTTCCCCCGGTCGGCACCGGCCAGTTTTTCAGGTAATCAGCGGCGCAGCGAAACCGTCGGACGCCGCGCGTCAACAGCGTCAGACCGAAGACAAACAGAACCAACGACGTCGGCTCGGGCACAAGCTGAATCGGAGTCGTGGAGGCCAGGCTGAAGTTATTCAACTCCATGCCGGCGCTCGAGCCCAGAAACGAAAGGGTCACAAATCCGGCCGGACCGCCGAGCGGCGCTAGCACATCGAAGACGGTGCGCGAGATGTCAAAGCTCCAAGAGTGGTCATCCGTAATCGTGCCCACGTTTAAGAGATTGTTGCCGTTGGCATCGCCCAGGAACACGTCTACATTGCCAACGAAATTGGTAATTGGGTCGCCAGAGAGCACGGCGTCGTCCAAACCGAAGTCGCTGGTCATCGCGAGCAGACTGTCTTGTCCGAGTTCCAATTGCATCGCGATGCGGGCGCCCTCCTGTATCGGCTCGAACTGAATCTTTCCGATGTTGTCCTTGATGTCCGCTCCGTGACCGGCCGTCCAGACGAAGACCTGATCGTTCCGTCCGACGACGTTCGGGCCGACGACATTGTTAAAGAAGTTGTCGAAGTTCGCCTTCGTGGCCGGGCCGTCAATCGGCAGGTTCCCCACGGCTCCCACCGGTTTAACCAGGTTCGGAAAGCTGGAGTCGTAATCGGCATAGTACACGTGGATGTCATCGTCCGTGTAGCCGCGCTGTGTCAGTCGTTTGTACATCAACGCGGCCGCATTCCATTCGCTTGGAACATTTACTATTTCTTTTTTCTTCTTGTCCCAGACGCGATCGTCTGCGACAAACAGCAGGGCGTACTGTTTGTCTGGGGAGGACCCGATTCGGTCATCGTCCATGAAATTGCTCGTGGCGTAATACTGAGGCTTTTCCTTGTTTCGTTGGGGATCGCCCACCGTCGCAGCCGAATAAGCGGCCTTCATCTTGGTGTCATTCGCCAGATTGCCTGGTGGCGGGTCGGAGAATTGAGTGGCCCAGCCATTGGGAAAATAGTGTTCTTTAGTGCTCCCCAAGCTTGGCTTATTCCATGCGGCCGAGGTTGTGATCATCGTCGCGTTCATCGTGTCTTCGATCTCGTCGATGAACCCCCCGCTGAAACACTGGCTCATGGCGATCAACAGCGAGTCATGAGTACGATTGTCGCCCGCCCCTAAGTTATTGACCAGCAAATCCTTCAGGCCATCGTCTCGGATTACGCCGTTCAGAAGTGCCAGACCGGAGTGGGGAGCGAATTTCTGTACGCCGACTGTATTGCCTTGAATGATAATCGTCGATAGTTGGTCGGGTTGGACATCGTAGCTGCCGAAAACGTTATTCGTAGCGCGCGTCACGGCCACCGTGGATGGAACCGCGGCGCCAAGTATTCCACACGCGAGCACGATTGACGCGAATAGACACCGGGGGCGGATTTGTTCGGTTTTCGCAAAAGGGCCATTGCCGCAAGCGCATCTTTCGCGGCAATGAATGGTCACAAGGGATATGCGGCCTTTCCACAAACGACGCCTTGACACGGCATTTCGCAGCACAGCGGTGCGAATGGCAACACTTGGTAAGTTGAACATTAGCCCGACCTCGTAGTACAGGAAAACCAGGATGTGAGCGTATCAAACGTTCGATTATCCGTGAAGCGGTTTGACTACGACCGGCGAAATGCCAATGAGAAACCCGTTACCCTTGTCGGTCTTCAAAGCCCCCGGCATTGCGAGTCGCGGTAGCAGCAATAATGACATCAGCGCCACCGTCGCGGCTGAGACGAGCCCGCGGCCTCTAAGAATGAAGCTACCCATTAATGTCTCCTTGGTCTTGAAACTAGGAACGCGCAAGCACCTACGGCCAAGCATATTATTGTCACCGGCGGCGGCGGGGCTTCAGCATAAGACCGCCGAGTGCCAAAACCACCACGCTCGACGGCTCGGGTACGTGCCAATTACCTCTGCCGATGGCGGTATTGAAATAAATATCTACGCCGCGGATGATCCCAGGGCCATCGGTGCCGAAGTTATACTTGAAATGCATGTACGCGCGGGCGAGGGTCGTGCCGTCGGTTCCTTCCGCCGCGCTGTAAAAAACACCATACCGATAACGAGCAGACTCAGCGTCGCTGGCTCGGGGATTCGGACGATCGACGGAGCGAAAAAGATATGCTCTTGACCGCCCAGATTGAAACTTACCGTCCCGTTGACTTCATACGGATCGATCGTGGAATGGAACGACTTTAGCAACATCGGGCTTCCGGGAATCAGCACTTCGCTCAGCGAGTCGTAAACATGCGACGTGTTCCTGCCGGGGTACATGCTCCAATCGATCGCGACAGATGTAGCCGTAAACGTTCGGCCGTAGTACCGATAGTCCCACCCGCTGCCGGTGAATTCAACTTGGGCCCAAACTTTCACCAATGGATCGGACGTAGGCGGATCATTACCCACGGGCGGATCCCCCCCTACGCTGCCACCGACTTCAAACTCATCAACTGAAAACAAATCACGGATCGCCTTCAACGGAGTAATAGGATTGATTGGCTCATGAGCAGGCGCAGTTTTCATGGTTGCAGGACAGGGATTCTTAGCGGGACAGCCAGCAGGTGTTAACGTGATATCGTAATCAATGTCGATAGGTGTTCGATACGTGGTCCACATGTTCGTGTCCCCCCATTTTGGTCCAACTGGAAGGCCGCCCTTAAATCGATGGCCGCTGATCTCCCAATCGAATTCAAGCGATGTGTACAAGGCCCCTGGATCGCCACGAGCGACGCTATCGTAAACATCATTGCAGTGCGCCTACAATTAAGGGATTAGAACTTGCGACCGTTTCGTTTACGCTATTACCATCCAAATCGAAAAATGTAGCCTGAATTACGATAGCAAGAGCGGCATTCGTCACGCAAAAAGCCGCAAACGATCCCACAGTCGTTCCGAGCGTGCGCTGAATTGTCATCATTTTATTTTGCTCTCCAAAAAGAGCGACCGCCCGACACGGCGTGAAAAGAGGTCAGAACGTGGGTCAGAACGTGTTTTCTGCGAAGCCGTGCGCCATAATGACGGGTACAGAGCAGGCCCAATACGCCAAAAATGCCCAACGCTCCCGCGATTGAAAACGGATTCGCCGCAGCACCGAAAACAGACGAGCTGCCTGGACGATAGAACGTCCCAGATTGTTTCCGCTTTCTTCCGGCCGTCATTAGCGTGCTCCTTTTCCGAACACTCGACGACTGAACCGCCCGGCGCAGATACCGGCCGATCGATCGCGTAACTATCGATAGCAAGCCCGACGGAGTCGGGCGCATCCTACCCCCATCCTGAGGTGATGTCAAGCATTTTTTCTAAAATTCTCTCGCTGGCTTTTGGCCACCCGTTCCGCTATGCTAATGTATACAAATGTATATTCCCTTGACCCAGCATAAGTGGTTCGCGTCTGGCTGCGCGCTGAACGGCCATTGGGACCGAACCGCCGAATCGCATCCCTTCCCGTCTAACCAGACTGCCGCTTGATGCACTTCTCGGAATCCCAGATAACTTGTCCCCTCGGCCGAAACTTGTCTCCTCTCGGGAAATCCGCGCGGAAACTTGTCCGCTCGACCCGGAGGGGGTCGCACCCAAACATACTTGACATCTTCAAAACTTTAAGGACTTACGGTGACGCCTTCGAAACTTTAAGGACTTACGACGACACACCATGACGCCTTTGCTGGATTCCCTAAACTGCGCCACCATCGCAAGGTGCGGGGGATGCTCCCACCACGGGAATCGCAGTATGATGCAAGCATGAGCATTGCTGCACGGAGACTCCCCTAGCCAGGAAGGTTGCTAGCACTATGACCAAGCACATTTTCGTTACCGGCGGCGTCGTCAGCTCGTTGGGCAAGGGACTCACCAGCGCGTCGATCGGCATGCTGCTCGAGAAGCGCGGCCTGTCGGTGCGGATGCAGAAGCTCGATCCGTACATCAACGTCGACCCCGGCACGATGAGCCCCTACCAGCACGGCGAGGTGTACGTGCTGGACGACGGCAGCGAGACCGACCTCGACCTGGGCCACTACGAGCGCTTCACGCACAGCCCTTTAACTCGCGACTCCAACTACACGACGGGCCAGATCTACCAGTCGGTGATCAACAAGGAGCGCCGCGGCGAGTTCTTGGGCAAGACAGTGCAGGTGATCCCACACATCACGAACGAGATCAAATCGGTCATCGCCAAGCTGGCCGAGGATCGGCACGAGCGGGTGGATGTCGTGATCACCGAAATCGGCGGAACCGTCGGCGACATCGAAAGCCTGCCCTTTTTGGAAGCCATTCGCCAGTTCGCGCTGGACGTCGGCAAGGAGAACTGCCTCTATATCCACCTCACGCTGGTGCCGTACCTGAAGGCGGCCAAGGAGCTCAAGACCAAGCCCACGCAACACTCCGTCGGCCAGCTCCGGCAGATCGGTATCCAGCCCGATATTCTCATCTGCCGCACGGAGCATTCCCTCTCGCGCGAGGACCGGGAGAAGATCGCGCTGTTCTGCAATATCTCGATCGACTCCGTGATCGAGGAAAAGGACAAGGACTTTTCGATCTACGAGGTGCCGCTCAGCCTGCTGGACAACAGTCTCGACCGGTTGATCGTCGACAAGCTGGGCCTCAAGACGCCCGAGCCCGACTTGGAGGATTGGCGCGAGCTATTGCGGCGGCTGCGCGATCCCGATCGGGAAATCAGCATCGCCGTCGTGGGAAAGTATGCCGAGCACCACGACGCCTATAAATCGATCTACGAAGCGCTCGACCACGCGGGCATCGCCCACCGGGCGCAGGTCCGCATCAGCCGAATCCGCAGCGAGGACGTCGAGGCCGAAGGCCCCGAGCGGCTGCTCAGCGGTCACGACGGCATCCTGGTGCCCGGCGGATTTGGCGAGCGCGGCATCGAAGGGAAGGTCACCGCCATCCGCTACGCGCGCACCAAGGGCATCCCGTTCCTCGGCCTGTGCCTGGGAATGCAGTGTGCGGTGGTCGAGTTCGGCCGCAATGTGTGCAACCTCGCGGGCGCGCACTCGACTGAGTTCGACAAGAACTCGCCGCACCCGGTCATTTGCCTGCTCGACGAGCAGAAAACGATCACCGACAAGGGCGGCACGATGCGCCTCGGCGCCCAGCCGACCCGCTTGGAGCCCGGCAGCCTGGCGGCCCGCTGCTACGGCACGACGGAAGTATCCGAGCGGCATCGGCACCGCTACGAGTTCAACAACGTCTACCGCGGCCAGTTCGTCGCCAATGGGCTTCGGTTCTCCGGCACCAGCCCGGACGGCTCGTTGGTGGAAGTCATTGAGCTGTCCGACCATCCCTGGTTCCTGGCGGTGCAGTACCATCCGGAATTCAAATCGAAGCCCACCGCTCCGCAGCCGCTGTTCGCCGGCTTCATCGGCGCGGCCGTCGAG
>CAZHIV010000424.1:0-5411 GCA_964532675.1 uncultured Planctomycetaceae bacterium | reverse complement strand
GCTGGTTCGCCGGCGACCCGTTGGGATCGCGGCTAGTTCATTGTCAGCCAGAAGCCGGCCCAGTTGGCGCGCCGTCGTTGTCTGCGTGCTGTCGCCGCAATGTGCCGTCGTGGAAGCCGCCAGTCGCGATTGCATATTTCGAAGTGAATAATGGCTTTTGCCAAGCCAGCATGAACTTTGCCAGGCCAGTCGCGTATTGAGATTTGTTTGAGTGCGACAATTGGAGGTAGCTTGGCGATTAGCCGATAATAGGGCAGCTACTCTACACAGCAGGCGTGCTCACAAAGGAAAAGTCTTCTCGTCTTGCGTATCTCGACAGAGATCACCAAATTGGCACGCCGCTTGCTCCGCTATCCCGGGCTCGACGATCAGCATTCAGGTGGGCGGTGCATGGGCAGGGCAGAGATTTATCCAGTTAACGCCAAATGCCCATTTTTCATCGATCGCTGCAATAACAGGCGGAGTAGATTTGCAGGAGGATATTGACATGCAATTGGCCCTTGCGGAACGTCCCACGACTCTTAAATCTCTCGGCAGGCATGACTTAAGTGCATTGGCCCGCCGGCATTTGGAACGCCATCCCCACTTTCGCGGACGGATGAGCGACATTCACATCAAGCACGAGGACCGAAACCTCTATTTGACCGGCCGGCTGCCTACTTTTTATCTCAAGCAGCTTGTTCAGGAGGCAGTCCGCCATTTACCGGGTGTCGATTTTGTCTATAACGAAATCGATGTCGTGAGCCCGGAAGGGATCAGCAGCGTCCGCTACTAGCGGCGAGTATTGCGGTTGGATTACGTCGCGACGGCGGACGACGTCTCGGTCCTGGCGGCGCGGACCGAGTGGCGGTCCAGCTAGTAACTCAACCAGGCACGACCATCGGCGTCGAAGCGCGGTTCGAAAGTCTTCAACGCTTTTCTGGTTCGCTGCGCGAGACTACCATCAATCTTGCGGAGCCGGTCGGGCATGCGTGCCGGCGGTACGCAGGCAGCGAGCACTCATTTTTTCGGAAGGCCGGCAGGGCAGCACTGCCCCGTTTACGGCTGGTTGCCGCCGCTTTGGCTAGGGTTACAAGCTGGCAGCGCGTTGATGGGCGAAACCATTTGGCAGACTGAATTTGGCGATGGTCCACTCGTCGCGTGCGCCATTCACGACGGTCACGACGTGCGCCCGGAGGTCGCCGCTTGCCTGCGGCTGGACGACTCCGAACGGCGCTATGAAGAGGACCCGTACACCGGGGCGTGGACGTCGATCGCCCCGACGCGGATCGTCGCGTGCCGATCGCGTTTCGAGCTGGATTTGAATCGTCCGCGCGCGAAGGCGGTGTATCGCGTTCCCGCCGATGCCTGGGGGTTGGAGATCTGGAGATGCCCGCCCGCGGATTCGTTGGTCGAGCGCTCGCTGCGGATGTACGACGATTTCTACGCCCACCTGCGGCTTTTGCTGGAGCGCCTCGTTGTCCGGCATGGGCAGGTCGTCGTATTCGACCTCCACAGTTACAATCATATACGGGAGGGCGGGGCGGCCGCCGACCCGCAGCAAAACCCCGAAGTGAACCTGGGTACGCGCAGCATGCCGCGGGAGCGCTGGGCGGCGGTCGTCGAGCGGTGGTTGGCCGAGATGCGGTCGTTCGATTACATCGGCCGCGGTTTGGATATTCGCGAAAACGTCAAATTTTAAGGCGGCCACCTGCCGGAGTGGATTCACCAGAACTTTCCTGAAACCGTGTGCGCGCTGGCAATCGAAGTGAAGAAGTTTTTTATGGACGAGTGGACCGGCCGGCTCGAGGTCGCGCAGCACGAGCGAATGCATGACGCCCTGCGACAGGCCGCTGCCGGCGTTCGCGAAGAACTGGAGAAAAAGTGAGCGCGCCGTCGCCCAATCCGGATATCTCCTCCGTGGTGGCGGCAGTGTTGGCCGATCTGGCCGAGGACAAGCGGGTCCGCGTCGGTTTGCCCGGCGGCGGGCTGCTGCAGCTCGACCGCCGGCTGCCGTTCGTATGCGTGTATCGTCGCACGACCGGAGACGAAGATCGCGGCACCGAGCAGCTCGTCACCAGCGAGCCGTGCTACATGATCATCCCGGCCGAGCCACGCCCGGCCAGTCAGGCGGTGCAGCTTCTGCGGTCGATCGTCGAATACCTTGCGGGGCACTTTGGCAGCTTCCTGCTGGTCGAGATCTGGTCGTCCCCGCTGGCCGAGTCGAAAGACGCCTCGCCGGCGCTGAACGGCGACAGCGACGCGGTTCGTCCCCGGTTCGAGATCGCCGCGGCCGTGACCCGGATCCCGCGCACGACGATCGACGCACTCTCTAAATCGCTGGGAAAAGACGTGCTCCCTTTCGGCGGCACGCGCGTCGTGCTGGGCGAGCAGCAGGATGTGGCCCCGCCGAAGCGAAAGCCGCTCGTTCAGCTTAGGGACCTGAAGAAGCTCAACGGCTATTCGTTGGGCCTGATCGTACGCCCCGTGTATTGCGACGAGGCGACGCAGGACCTGTTCCCCGCCGTGCTGCGTTCGATTCGCCACCACGTGCACAGCGCCTTGGAGCAGGCCTACTTCGCCTTTACGCAAAAACGCACGTCCTTGCGGCCGAAGCATTATCACGCTCTGGGCACACGCTCGGTGGTGAAATCGGTTCTCGACATCGATCGGCAGCTTGTGGAGATCGCCCGCTCGTTCGACCTGCTGCTGCAAGCGACGCCGGTCAATGCAGAGAACGCGTGGCGCGAGTTCCGGCGGTCGCGTTTCGAGAAGCGGCCCGTGTTCTACTACCGGCCGCTGCCGATCGACCCCGTGCTCTCGAAGCGGCAACTGTACTTGATTCCAGTCGAGCGGATCGAAGACCCGACGCTGTCGTACCTGTTTCGCCAGAAGCAGGAGGAGCTGGATCGCCAGATCACGCTGCTTTCGGATGTCGATACGCCCCGCTTTCTGCCCGAAAGCCTGCAGATTTACGGCGGCGTTTCCGATTGGCTGCTGGAACACGCCAAGGAGCTGCTCGACCGCGTGCCCACCCGCAGCGGCGAGGGAACGGTCAGCGGCCAGCTCAGCGCGACGGAATTCGCGAAGCTGGCCCAGGAGGAGCTGGGCTACTATCAGCAGCAATGCGCCGATTTTTCGGCCCGCGTTTCGGTGCGCGACGACATGTACGCCGGCATGATGGTCTCCGGCAACACGCTATTGGTGGGCGGCCGGATGCGCGTCCCGCGCCGCCGCGTGGAGGCCCTGCTGCAGCACGAAATAGGCACCCACCTGGTGACGCACTACAACGGGCATATCCAGCCCTTCCAGCAGCTCGAGGTCGGCCTGGCGGGTTACGACGGTTTGCAGGAGGGGCTGGCCGTGCTGGCCGAGTATCTGGTGGGCGGGTTGAGCCGGGCACGCATGCGGGTGCTGGCCGCCCGGGTCGTGGCCGCCCGGCAACTGCTCGACGGCGCCACGTTTGTCGATACGTTCCGCACGTTGGACCGCAACTACGAATTCTCCCAGCGGACGGCCTACACCATCGCGATGCGGGCCTATCGCGGCGGCGGGATGACCAAGGATGCCGTATACTTGCGCGGCCTGCTGCAAATCCTCCGTTACTTGCGCGAGGGGGGCGAGCTGCAGCCGTTGTTCGTCGGCAAAGTGGCCTCCGCTCACCTGCCGCTGATCTTCGAGCTGGGCCTGCGCCAGGTCATCAAGCCGCCCGCCCTGCGGCCCCGTTATCTGGACAGCCCGATGGCGCAGAAAAAACTCGAGCGACTCCGCGATGGCATGAAGGTTATCGAGCTGCTGCAGAAATAGCTTCAACCTTCTGTAGGGTGGGTCGAGACGGCGAGACCCACCGGCGATATGGTGGGTCTCGCCGACTCGACCCACCCTACTCCTGACCTCCGACCTCCGACCTCTCCTATGCGAATCGGCTTCATCGTCAACCAAATCGAGACCGAGCAGGCGAACTACACCACGACCCGCCTGGCGATGGCAGCCGTCAACCGGGGCCACGAGGCCTGGCTGATCGGCACGGGCGACCTCGCGCTCGACCCGGACGACTACGTGCGTGCCCGCGCGCGGGCGGCCCCCAAGTCGAAATACAAGTCGTTCGACAGCTACCTCGAGGCGGTCCGCGGACCGCAGGCGCGGGCCGACCGGATCACCGTCGACGACCTGGATGTGGTGATGCTCCGCAACGATCCGGCCGAGGACATGGTCCGCCGCACTTGGGCTCAAATGGCGGGCATCCTCTTCGGCCGGGCCGCCATGCGGCGGGGAGTGATCGTGCTCAACGACCCGGCGGGCCTGGCCCTGGCCGCCAACAAGATGTACTTCCAGCTCTTTCCCGAGGAGGTGCGGCCAGCCACGCTCATTACCCGCGACCGAGAAGAAATCCGCCATTTCGCCCGCCAGCACGGCGGCGACGTGGTGATCAAGCCGCTGCAGGGCTCCGGCGGCCAGGGGGTGTTCCTGGTGCGGAAAAACGACCTCGGCAACCTGAACCAGATGATCGAGGCCGTCAGCCGGGACGGCTACGTCATCGCCCAGGAGTACCTGCCCGAGGCGGCCGAGGGCGATATGCGGCTGTTCGTCATGAACGGCGCCCCGCTGAAGCACAAGGGGAAATATGGGGCCTTTCGCCGACTCCGCACGGGCGACGACATCCGCAGCAACATCCATGCCGGTGGAAGAAAGGGCCAGGCCGAGGTCGACGAGCGGGCGCTGCGAATCGTCGAAATCGTCCGCCCCAAGCTCGTGGCCGACGGCATGTTCCTCGTGGGCCTCGATATCGTGGGCGACAAGCTCATGGAAATCAACGTCTTCAGCCCCGGCGGATTGGGCAGCGCCCAGAGCTTCGAGGGCGTCAATTTCGCCGCGGCCGTTATTACGGCGCTGGAGCGCAAAGTACAATACATGGGTTACTATCAGCGAAACTTCAATAACGTCGATATGGCGACGCTGTGATATCCAAGCCGCCGGCTCGCCGGCGGTTGCCGCCGACAAGTCGGCGGCTTGGATAGACGGCGACGCGCTCGTCTTTGGTTTCATTCGTTGTTACGTCCAGGTCAAAAAATCGGTAAGTACAAGCTGCGGTCGCGGCTCTCGAATGGGCCGTACGCGACGGTGTTTCGCGCGCTCGATACGCTGGAAGGCATTCACGTCGCGCTGAAGATTCCTCACAAGGGGTTGGTGACGAAGGAATCGCTCGACGATTTTTCGCGCGAGGTGCGTCTGGCCGCCAAGCTGCACCATCCGAATATTCTGGGCCTCAAATCGGCCGACTTCATCGACGGGCATCTGGTGATCGCGTTTCCGCTGGGCGAGGAGTCGTTGGAAGAGCGGCTGGCGCGCCGGCTGTCGCTGCGCACGGCGCTGGATTTGGGTGAGCAGCTTCTGCGGGCCGTGGCGTTCGCCCACGAGCAGCGCGTGATACA
>CAZHIV010000423.1:0-3825 GCA_964532675.1 uncultured Planctomycetaceae bacterium | reverse complement strand
GCTCTGGCTGCGGCAAGTTGAGTGGCTCGTGCATCGCACGCAGCGCGGGTGATCAGCCCGGAACGAGACTCGCATCGTACGGCCTGGCGGGAAGCACGTGATTCGTCTCCGCGTGAGCGTACGGTGAACTGCACCCTTCGGCTGGTAGGTTTGAGCTCCGGAGCGGCAGCGGCTACATGAGGATGTCGAGGTCGCCGTCGCCCGTTTGTTCGGCGTACTCCAGACGGTCGCAAAGGTCCAGGACGGCGTCTTCGTCGCCGCCCGCTTCGCCGTGATTGAACGATCGCGAAAGTTCGCCGATCAGCATCTCCAGTTCCCAGCGGCTCATCGCGATCGTCTTGATCGCCGCGCTGGTGGACCACCGCCCGAGCGCCTTCTCCAGGCGCTCGAACGGATGGCCATGCTTTAGGATCAACTCTCGCTCTTCGGGCAAGAGTTGAATCTTTTCGGTCAGGTCACTCATAACGCTTCCGCTCGGCGCGGCGAGTTTCGTCAATTGTCCAGACGCATTTTGGGTTGGCCTCGAGCCAACGGTCGGGCAGCAGGTCGTCCAGTTCGTCGCTGGTTACTGGTAGGTCCTCGGCGGCCTGGCGAAACGCCTCGCCCTCGCGACGATACGGCAACTGCGTGAATAGGTCGCGCAGCCAGGCGAACGGCTCGACGCCGTTGGCCTTGGCGCTGCTGACCAGCGAATACATGACCGCCGCGCCGGCTCCTCCGTTCTCGCTTCCCACGAATAAGAAGTTCTTCCTTCCGATCGCCGGAATCTTGACTAATCGTTCGGCCAGGTTGTTGTCGTACGACAGGTAGCCCTTTTCGGTGTAACGCACTAGCGCGTTCCACTGATTCAAGGTATAGGTAAACGCCGCGCGGATCGGGCTCTTGGGCAAGATCCGCTCGTTCTGGTTCTCGCGATCGAGCCAATCTTTGAACTCTTGAAGAATCGGCACCGTGTGGGCTTGCCGACCTTGCTTCACCGCGTCAAAATCCCGCTCGCCCTGCAGGTTCTTTTCGGGATACGCCTTGCGCAACTGTTTTTCGATCTGCGACAAGCGGGCAATGAACGACAGCCCGGTATTAGCTCGCACCGGGTCGTTGTCTTGCGCCTGATGCCAGTACCGCCGCGCATGGATCCAGCAGGCGACTTCCTTCACCTGGTCGCCGGCGTAGATACAGTCGTAGCCCGAGTAGGCGTCGGCCTGCAGGTAACCTCGAAAACCTGCCAGAAAATTTTGCGGCCCGTCCCGCTCGCGAGTCTGGGTGAAATCGACCACCGCGTACGGATGGAGCCAGTCGCCCAGGTAGGGCCAGAACTTGCACGTCTTCGTGATTCCACGTCCCGGCTGGAGCATTTTGATCGACGTGTCGTCGGTGTGAATCACCTTGGACTGCAATACGCGCTGCTTCATTCTTAAAACCAGTGGCAAAGACAACTCGGCCAGCGCCGCCTGCCAGCCGCAGAGCGTGGTGCGGCGGATCGGCTTGCCCAGCCGCGCGTGAATGTCCTCTTGCCGGTAGAGCGGCTGATGGTCGCCGAACTTGCCGAGCACCGTGTGGGCGCAGAGGCCCGGCCCCGGCAGGCCTTTTTCGATCGGCTGCGGCGGTTTCGTGGCAATTGCCACGTGTTCTTCGCATTGCCGGCAGGCGTATTTGATCCGCTGGTGCTCGATCACTTTGAGGCGGGCCGGAATGATTTCCAGCTGCTCGCTCGTCTCGACGCCCATCTCTTGCCGCGCTGCGCCGCAGCCGGGACAGGCCCGCTCCGACTCCGAGAGTTCGTGACGAACCACTTCCCGCGCCAGGTCCGCGGGCAACGGGCCGGCGCGGCCGGGCGACTTCTTGCGACGCTTGTGCGAGGTCGCTTCGTCTTCCAAAAACGCCTCGGCCGGATGTTCGAGCTGGGCGGCGATCTCCTGCAGTTCTTCCAGCGAGAACAAGAGCAACTGGTCCGGGTCGATCCGTTCCTGCCGCGAGCCACGGATCCGCAACAGCAGCAGCTTGACCTGGTGCTCCAGCGAAGCGACTTGACGGTCTTTCGCGCTGAGCTGCTGGGTGAACTGCTCGGTGACCGCCGCGTGTTGCGCTTCGATTTCCTGAAGTCGGTTGGTCGATTGAGTGAGTTGCGCTTTGAGTCGAGCGTTTTCTTTTCGCAACTGCGTGGCGTTCATGCCGAACGTTATACACGCGAGCGCTCAAAATGCAATCGCCGTTTTTAACCGGTGAGCGAAAACCGTTTGCGACGCTGAACAGTTGCCAGGTCGATGCCCCGCAAGAGCATCGTCAGCTCGTCGCTCCGCATCTCGACCGAGGGCTGGTCGTCCTTGATCTCGGGCAACTGAAACGTGCCTTGCTCGAGCCGCTTGTACCAGATCGCCAGGCCGTCGCCGTCCCAGTAGAGAATCTTCAGCTTGTCGCGACGGCGATTGACGAACAAGAACAAGTGACCGCAGAGCGGGTCTTGCTGAAGCACGCCGCTGATCACGCCTTGCAGACCGTCGAATCCTTTCCGCATGTCGGTTGGGCCCGCCGCGACGAAGATCCGTGTGCCGGCGGCGAGGCTCAACATGCCGCGTCTCCGCCGATCGCCGTGAGCACGGCCGTCAGTTGTTGCGGACGGATGTCGGCCGGGAAGCGGAGCGTCAGCCCGCCGGGCGTCGTTACCTCCAGAGGCGGCGCTGGGGCACGATCGACGCCGCTGTCGATCGTCTCCACAATACTCACGGGAACCAGCTCCGCCTGCTGGGCGACAGGCCCCTCGGCGTCGCGCTTTTGTAGGGTTCGTCGCCAGGCATAGAACGACGGCTCCGCCAGGCCTTCCCGAGCGCAAAAGGCCCGCACCGACAGGCCGCTCGCGCGAAACTCCTCGAATGCAAACCGCCAAAACGTCGCTTTCTCTGCTGAACGATTCTTGCTCGCCATCACGCGGCCTCCCTAGGAAAAAGACTGAAAGTCTCTAACCTACCGCGCGGGTCAAGATGTAGTTCACCGTACGCTCACGCATTTAAGAGGATTTCACTTAGAGCTTATCCCAGAACCATATGATCGCTAGCACGCGTAATTATCTCCGGGCAGTTTACTATTCACAACGGCACGGAGGTGATGTTGGTGAGGAAGGAATTTCGTGGATCGAGTTGGCGGATGGCGGATGGGTTTTGGCGGCAGATCGACCCGCTGTTACCCAGATATTCGACATCGTCGCGTGGCGGCCGGCCGCGGGCCAATCTGCGGCAGGTAATGGACGGCATCTTCTATGTGCTTCGCACGGGCTGTCAGTGGAAGGCCTTGCCGCGCGAGTACGGCAGCGGCAGCACGGTGCATCGCTACTTCCAGGAGTGGACCGAACAAGGTGTGTTTGGCCAGGCTTGGCGACGAATGCTAAAGCGTTACGACCAGCGGCGCCGCATCGGCTGGAATTGGCAGAGCGTCGATGGCTCGATGACCAAGGCACCGCTGGGCGGGGAAAAAAACCGGCAAAAACCCTACCGATCGCGGTAAGCTGGGCGTCAAGCGGTCGATTCTTTCCGACCGCCGTGGCATGCCAATCGGCCTGGCGATCAGCGGCGCCAACACGCACGACCAGAAGCTTCTCGTGGAGACGCTCGACAGCCTCCCGCTGCCCCGTCCCCAGCGCTCGGGCCGTCGGCAGCATCTGTGCCTCGACAAAGGCTATGACTGCGAAGCGCTCCGCCAGCGGCTTCGCCGCCGCGGCTATGTGCCGCACATCAGGTCGCGAGGCGAGGAGCAATCCGAAAAGCGCATGCGGGGCAAGCGCGCCCGTCGCTGGGTTGTCGAGCGTGTCGCTTCGTGGCTTAACCGCTACCGCCG
>CAZHIV010000422.1:0-2724 GCA_964532675.1 uncultured Planctomycetaceae bacterium | reverse complement strand
GTCGATGTTCGACAGCCTGGTCTTGTACTGCGGCAGGCCGGTTTCGATTCCCAGCGTGCCGCGCAGCGCGCGGGCCAGGCCGCCGACGTCGAACAAATCAGGCCGATCGGCCAACAGGTCGAGCCGCAGCACTTGCTTCTTGCCGGCCGGCTTGAAGGCGCTCGCCGATTCGAAGCCGCAGAAGCCGCAGGCCTTCGCCTCCTCCTGCCCCAGCGGATTTTCCACCAGCGATCCGCACTGCGGGCAGCGGCTGTACGCCACCTCGACGACATCCTCCACGTCGCAGCCGATCTGGTCGAGCGATTCGTGGATTTGCTCGGCCGGCAATTCTTTGCCCAAGAGCCGGTTGAGCCACGCCAGGTCGATGTTCACTATCGGCATAGCGGCACCTGCTGCAACGCGTCGAGGTTCGTTCCGTACAGGTCGCGGATATCCGACAGGCCGAACCGCAGCATGGCCAGCCGCTCGATGCCCAGGCCCCAGGCGAGCACGGGCCAGCGGCAGCCCAGCGGCAGCGTCACTTCCGGCCGAAAGATGCCGGCCCCGCCCATCTCCAGCCACTTTTTGCGCGATTCCATGTACACCACGACATCGACGCTCGGCTCGGTGTACGGGTAAAACGCCGGCTTGAACTTCACGCGGCCGAAACCCATCTTTGAGTAAAACTCCTGCAGCGTGCCCATCAGCGAGGCCAAGTTCGCCTCCTCGTCGACGACGATCCCGTCGACCTGGTGGAACACGGGCAGGTGCTTGAAGCTGATCGTCTCGTTGCGGTACGTCCAGCCGACGCAGAAGAATTTGCCGGGCGGCTCCGGGTTAGTGGCCAGGGCCCGAATCGTGGCGGCCGTGGTGTGCGTCCGCAGCACCACCTGCTTCGACCGCTCCGGGCTCCAGGTATAGCCCCAGCCTTCGCTGCCCGTTTCCCAGCCGTCCTCGTGCGTCCGGCGAACCGGCTTGACGATTTTTTCATCCGGCAGCGGCGCCTCGGCCGGGTCGCGCATGTAGAACGTATCTTGCATGTCGCGAGCCGGGTGGTCCTGCGGCTGGAACAGCGCGTCGAAATTCCAAAACGCACTCTCCACCATCGGCGAGGCGACCTCGGCAAACCCCATCTCCAAAAACGCCCGCCGCGTCTGCTCGATGATCTTCCGCAACGGATGAATCTTCGCCGGATAGATGCTGGCCGCGGGAAGCGTAACATCGTACTTTCGCAACGAACTCAGTATCTCATTCCAGTCCCGGGTTTCTTTGCCTGCTTCAATATCTTCGGGAGTGAGTTCGTTACGTTCGCTAGTCTGCTGAGCGTATATCTTCGCTTGCCGACCGGCCGGCGTTAGGCTAACTGTCCGCTGCGTCCGTTTCTTTATTTTTGCTAGTTCTGGCCGATTACTCAGCAACGAGCGCACTCGATCGACGTCGAGACCGAATTGGGGCAGTTCATCTAGGAATAAACGCTCCGAAAAATCTAAACGATGTAGCGCAAGATAATCATCGTCATCGTCACGAAATTTTGCAGTTCCGACTTCAGTAAGTACAACCGAGACGTCTTTTCCGGTCTTTTCTCGCGTGATCCAACCCCGTGCGGCACCCCACTTGAGAACGTCGTTAACCGCTATCTTTACTGCTTTGGCTTCATTGACGAACGCAGCCATTGGCATTCGGCCGCCTGCTAAATTAAGAATGCCTGCCCCGATTCGTTCCGGCAAGTTCTTGTCGACTTCCTTCCAGCCCTCCGTGGCGATCAACTCTTCGCGCTCGCATGTAGCTATTTCAAACAAACCACGCCTAGCTGCTTCGGTCACAGCCGCGGAAACCTGTGCTTGATCGATATCCGTCTTCTTTGCGACATCGCTCTGCTCAATCGGTCCGTGTTCCTTCACCGTTTGCCAGACGGCGTAGGCGGCTTCGTTGAGGAGGATTTCGTCGGGCATGGACACACGGTTCGTGGGCGCGCCGGGAGGCGTGAGACGCGGAGCGGCCCCGGAGGGGCCGAGTCGTGTAGCCGGGGGCGCGAGCCCCCGGAACTCGGCCAATTTACCACGCGAAGCCCCGGCGGGGCGACATCAACGATGCAATGCGACGGACGATGTCGCCCCGCCGGGGCTTTCCACATTCTTGCGCGCCGAACCGGGGGTTCACACCCCCGGCTACGTGCTGCCGCCGCTTCGCGGCTGAGATGCCCCGCGCGGGAGCCCATCGGGCAAATAGCCGGCGAGCCACGCTCGCCGGGCTCCGCGCGACCAGCGGTCGCGGCTTTATGTGGGCGCGCGACCAGCGGTCGCGGCGTTACGGCGAGCGTTGAACCATCGCTACGCCACCGCCGCCTTGGCTTTCTCGACGATCGCGTCGAACGCCGCCGGGTCGGCGATGGCCAGTTCGGAGAGCGTCTTGCGGTCGAGCTCGATTTGGGCCTTTTTCAGGCCGGCGATGAACTCGCTGTAGCGCAGGCCGCGCTCGCGGCAGGCGGCGTTGATGCGGATGATCCACAGCTTGCGGAATTCGCGTTTGCGGGCCCGGCGGTCGCGAAAGGCGAAGGCCTCGGAACGAAGGAGCGTTTCCTTGACGCTTCGCAGCAGCCGGCCCCGGCCGCCCGTGTAGCCCTTGGCTTTTTTGAAGAGCCGGTTCTTCTTGCGCCGCCGTGCGGCGCCGATCGTGGTTCGCATGGAAGGAACCCTTCGACTGTTTGCGCGCCCAGGCCCCCGCGGCGTGAAAAGCGTTGGGAGT
>CAZHIV010000421.1:0-3820 GCA_964532675.1 uncultured Planctomycetaceae bacterium | reverse complement strand
TATGGTGAATAATAAGATATGACAAGTCCGGGCGGGGGTGGCGCGTCGCGCGCCGATGACCAAGAAAGTCCGATCCATGACCAACCGAACTCCCCGCCAGCTCTTTGGATTTGCGGTTCTCGTTGCCCTTGGCCCCACTATCGCCGTCTCTGCCGAGAACGCGTTCTTACCCGATCCCACCTGGCAGGTCCCGACAACGGCCGGCGTGTGGGCCCAGCTTGACGAGTACCTCCACACGGCCGATCTGAAGCCGGATCAACAGGCCGTGGTTCGCGACGCCTGGCGGTCCGCCGCAGGCGACCAGGCCGATGTGCTGGATCGCCTGGCCCAAAGTCTGGCGAAGGCCGATGAGCAGGTCGCCGAGCTGGTCGCGTTTTGCAGTCGATCGCGCACGCCGGGAGCACTGCCCGAATTTGCCTGGCTCGCCGACAGCGAAACGCCGCGCCTGGTTCGCCACAACATGCGGCTCTACCTGGCCCGCTGGCTCGTGCAACAGGGATACTACGACGAAGCGCTTTCCTGGACGGATGGTTTGGCGCCCGATGACGTGGTCGCGCCCGACGCCCTGTTGTTCTACCGCGCGATCGCCCACCATCGGCTCGTGCAGCCGGACGAGGCGGATGCCACCCTCGCCCAACTATCGCAGCGCGAAGAGGGCCTGCCGACGCGTTATCAGAAGCTGGCCCGCCTGATGCGGCAAGACCTCGCCGGCCTGCAGGACGAATCGCTCGATCACATCGCGCGGCGGATGGACGATATTCGCCGGCGACTCGAGCTGGGCCGCTCCGGCCAGCGCGTGCAGGGCGTCGAGAGCGGCGTCATCGAGTCGCTCGACAAGCTGATCAAAAACCTCGAGGAGCAGATGCAGCAGTCGCAGTACTCCGGCTCCGCGGGCGGTCAGCCGAGCGGCACTCCCATGCAAGACAGCCGCATTGCCGAGCTCAAGGCGCCCGGCAAAGTCGAGCCGCGCGACGTCGGCCGCGGCGCCGGTTGGGGCAACCTTCCCGACAAGGACCGCGAGAAGGCCCTGCAGGAGATCGGCCGCGAGTTTCCCTCCCACTATCGCGAAGTCATTGAAGAGTACTTCCGTCGGCTGGCGGCCGACGAACCGGCCGACAATCCATGACTCGCCAGCCAGATGGGTCGGGTCTCAATTTCGATCCGCCGGTTTGCCGGCCGCCGGGATGCAATCGAGACTGAGCCCCGAGTCCGTTTATGACGCCCATCCCTTGTGAAGAGACACAACGCGTGTGCCATTCGCTCCTTGTCCTGATGCTCATGGCGTTCGTGC
Source organism: uncultured Planctomycetaceae bacterium (assembly GCA_964532675.1). GTDB lineage: Bacteria > Planctomycetota > Planctomycetia > Pirellulales > Lacipirellulaceae > JABDGM01. The sequence goes on along the minus strand of CAZHIV010000421.1, from coordinate 2,529 downwards.
CGGCCACGGCGGCGGAAGTGACCGCCACGCGCCTCGACGGCACGGCCGTTACCGGCGAATTGCGCAGTTGGGACGAGGGAGAAGTGGTGCTCGCCGGCGCCGATGGCGACGAGCGCCTGGCCGCCGACAAAATGCTCTCGCTTGAGTTACCTCCGGGCCCCCCGCGCCCGAGCGCGGACATCCCCGCGAGCCAAATCGAGCTATCGGACGGCTCGCTGGTGCCGATCGAGGAGTTTACCAGCTCCGGCACCACGGCGACGGTCATGCTGGCGGCCCCGCTGCCGCCGGAAAAAAAGAGCGTGACTTTTTCCCGCAAGCAACTGGCCGCCGTGCGATTGCAACCGCTGGCGGGCGCGGCCGTCCAGCAGTGGCAGGATATTCGGCACCTGAATTCCGCGGGCGACGTACTCGTACTGCTCAAGCGAGGCGGCAAGAGCCTCGACTATGTCGAGGGCGTCTTGGGCGACGTATCGGCGAGCAAGATTGAATTCAAGTTGGGCGACGATTTGCTCCGTATCGATCGCGCCAAGGTGGCGGGGTTCATTTACTATCGACCGCGAAGGAACGCCGTAGCCGATCCGCGTTGCGTCGTGAAGGCTCGCTCCGGCTTGCGGCTGAACGCGTCGAGCGCCGCGCTGGACGACGGCTTGGTGCGGATGAAGACCCTTGCCGGCGCAACCATTCATTGGCCCCTGGAGGATGTGTATCTGGCCGATTTCTCGGCCGGTAAGCTGATGTATCTGAGCGATGTCGAACCCGCGAGCGAGCGGTGGACGCCGCTCGTGGGGTTGCCGTCCGGCGCCACCTTGGCGGCGGAGTACGGCAAGCCGCGCTACAATCAATCGGCCTACGGCGGCCCGCTCACGCTGCGACTCGAGGATCAGCTATACGCCTCGCCGCTCGGGCGGCTGCGGACGTTCAAAAAAGGGCTTGCCATCCGTAGCCGTGCGGAGCTCGTCTACCGTTTGCCGGACGGCTATCGGCGTTTCGCGGCGATCGCGGGAATCGATCCCTCCACCAGCGCGAGCGGCAACGTGCGGCTCGAGATTTACGGCGACGAGCGGTTGCTGTTCGAGAGCGAGATCGCCGGCCACGAGCCGCCGGTGCCGATCGAGCTCGACCTAGCGGGCGTCAAGCGGTTGAAGCTCCACGTCGATTACGGCCGCAATCTCGACACGGGCGATTGGTTGAACTTGGGCGACGCGAGGATTGTGAAGTGAGGACGCATTTGCGGATTGCGGACTGCGGATTGCGGATTGCCCTTTTGGGAATCATCGTGGCCATCTCCACTGCTTCGCGCGCGTGTGGCGTTGAACCCGGTCCGGACGTGCTCGCGGCCGAGACCCAGCGGATCGAAACCATCGAACGGATCTCGCGTCCGACGCTGGCCATTTTCGGGGCCGACGGCGGGGGCGGCGGCTCGGGCGTCGTGATTTCGCCCGACGGCTATGCGTTGACGAATTTCCACGTGACGGCCCCTACCGGCCCGGCCATGAAGTGCGGACTGGCCGACGGCCGCCTCGTAGACGCCGTGCTCGTAGGGCTCGATCCCGGCGGCGACGTCGCCCTGATCAAGCTCCTGGGAGACGACGAGTTTCCGGCGGCCGAGTTCGGCGACAGCGACTCCGTGCGCGTCGGCGACTGGGTGTACGTTGTGGGCAATCCGTTTCTGCTGGCGGACGACTTCAAGCCCACAGTCACTTACGGCATCGTATCGGGCGTGCATCGCTACCAGTACCCAGCCGGCACGCTGCTCGAGTATGCCGACTGCCTGCAAACCGACGCCGCGATCAACCCCGGCAATTCGGGCGGTCCCATGTTCGACGCCGAAGGCCGGCTCGTGGGCATCAATGGCCGCGGCTCGTTCGAGAAGCGCGGCCGCGTCAACGTCGGCGTCGGCTACGCGATCTCGATCAACCAGATCAAGCGTTTCCTCGGCCTGCTGAAGAGCGGGCGAATCGTCGACCACGCTTCGCTCGGCGCGACGGTGACGACCACCGACGACGGCCAGGTTATCGTCGACGATATTCTCGAAGACAGCGATGCCTACCGCCGCGGCCTGCGCTACGGCGACGAACTGGTTCGCTTCGCCGGCCGCGACATTGGATCGGCGAACGCGTTCAAGAATGCACTCGGCACCTACCCGGCCGGTTGGCGCGTGCCGATCGCATTTCGCCGCGACGGCCGCGAGTACGAGCGAATCGTGCGGCTGGCCGGCGTCCATCGCAGCGGCGAGTTGGAAGCGCTGCTTCAGGCCGAGCACGAACCGCCCGTTCCCGATCGGCCACTGCCGGACGGCGAAGAACCGCGGGCGCCGTCGCCAGAAAAGAAAGGCCGGCCGCGCGGCGCCCCCCGCGCCGCGGCCAAACCGAAGATGCCGCGTGCGGTCCGCCAACATTACGAGGCGGCGCCCGGCTACGCGAACTACTGGTTCAATCGCCATCATCAGCAGCGCGTGTGGAACGCGTACCTGGCCCGCGGCGATTTCGCCGGCACCCCTTGGAACTGGAGGATCAGCGGCCGGACCTC
>CAZHIV010000420.1:0-6544 GCA_964532675.1 uncultured Planctomycetaceae bacterium | reverse complement strand
GCTGCGATAGTCGTACGCTTTGCCGTCCTTGCCTTCGGCGCCGTACAGGAAGTTACCGCCGTAGAACTGGATGCCGGGTTCGGTGGTGAAGACGCTGAGCACGCGCCCAGACTTGGGGTCGCGGACCTTGGCGGCCAAGGCCAGGTCGCCATCCTGGTTGTTGAGCACGAAATTGTGGTCGTAGCCTTTTCCGGGTTTGTCGTTGAGCTGCTCGACGCGCTCGCCGATCCGGTGAAACTCGCGGAAGTCGAAGGGCGTGCCGGCCACGGATGCGATTTCTCCGGTCGGAATGAGCGTATCGTCGACCGGGGTGTACTGGTCGGCGGCCAGCATCAGCTCGTGATCGAGGATCGTCGGCGAGCCGGCGCCGGAGAGGTTGAAGTACGCATGGTTCGTGAGGTTGACCGGCGTGGCCTTGTCGGCGACCGCTTCGTACTCGATGCGGACCTCGTTCTCGTCGGTAAGCGTATAGGTGACTCGGATGGTCAGCTTGCCGGGGAAACCCTCTTCTCCGTCGGGGCTGATGTAACGGAACACGACCCCCTGCCCTTCGCCCGTCTCGAACGGCTTGCCTTCCCAAACGACCTTATCGAGACTCCGCTTGCCGCCGCCGTGCAACGTGTTGGTGCCGTCGTTCTGGTCGAGCGTGTACTGCTTGCCGTCGAGCGAGAACTTGCCGCCCTCGATTCGGTTGCCCACGCGGCCGATCGTGTGGCCGAAATACTGGTTCGCCTCCGACTCGTAGCCGGCCACGGTGTCGAAACCGAACAGGACGTCGGCCATCTGACCGTTCTTATCCGGCACGTGCCACTCGGCGAGGGTCGCGCCGCGGGAGAGCAGCTTCACGACCACGCCATGCGTGTTGGCGAGCGTGTACTGCTTGACGGGCGTGCCGTCGGCCGTAGTGCCAAAGTCGGTCACTTTCACCTCCGCGACGGCGCGTGCGGAGGCCGCCAGACAAATCCCCAGCACGGCCACCGATGCGGCCGCTCTGGCGAACCATTCCCGCAAGCAGAACGTGCGATGGGTATCCGCCATTACCGAACGTTGTTGCACCATGTGTCGCCTCTCGGTTGCAATGCGTGCGGTGTGACTGATCCAGGTCAATCGATTCCCGTCGATTGTAGCCGGCGCGGACCGGCAGTTCCACCAGCAGGGACACGAACTGGTGGGGACATTTGATGTAGGTCGGCCTTTCTCGGCGTTCGCGGCGGCCGATTGCGCCGGGTATGCCGAACGTAGCGTGCTCCCCGGTTCGCGGCCTTTTTCCGGAGGAATTACCGCATTCGCCGGGGGGCCGCTCGGCAGGCGAGGAAAGCTAGATTTGACCAGCAGCTCCTGTGTTCCCGGGCTGCACTGCATCGGTTACACATTGGATGCGGAGACCCTGCGCATGAATCTCTCCCGCCGGCTGCCGCTTGCGATCGCCGTCCTCTCGATGCTGTCTCTGGCCGCTGAGGCGCAAGACATCACCACCGGCCTGCGAGGCCATTGGAAGCTGAGTGAGACGAGCGGCACCATCGCCGCCGATTCGTCTGGTTACGGCTCGAATGGTACGGTGTTCAACGGCACGGCGTGGACCACCGCCTGCGGCGGCACGCGCGTCTTCGACTTCAACGGCACCAGCCACTACCTCTCGATTCCCAATGCCTCCAACCTTCAGCCGACCGGCGCCCTGACGATCGCCGCTTGGATCAAAGGCGATGCCTGGGGCGCCGGCACAGACGTCGACACGATCGTCCGCAAAGGCGAAGGGAATCCCAACAATTATCAGCTGGCGATTTCCGACGGACGGGTCGAGCTGCTGCTGGATGGAAACGACGGCGCCGGCTTTCGCGGGAACACCGTGCTCGCCACCGGCGTGTGGTATCATGTCGCCGCCACCTGGGACGGATCCACCGTGCGCATTTACGTCAACGGGGTGCTGAACAACACGCCTGCTTCACGTACTGGAACGATTGGCGTCGATACGCGCCCCGCCTACATCGGCGGCCGCAGTGGCGCCGACCAGTTCGACGGAATGATCCACGAGGTGCGGCTCTACGACCGCGCGTTGAGCCAGGCCGACATAACGCACCTCTACGGCTCGATCGGCCATTGGAAGCTGGCCGAGACAAGCGGCACGACGGCCGCCGACTCCTCGCACTACGCGAAGAACGGCACCGTCTTCGGCGGCGCGAACTGGTCGACGCGGTGCAATGGCACCGGCGTCTTCGACTTCAACGGCAGCGGCCACTATATCAGCATCCCCAGCTCCTGCCACCTGCAGCCGACCTCCGCCCTGACCATCGCCGCCTGGATACGGGGTGACGGCTGGGGATCGGCCGACGACGTCGACGTGATCCTGCGCAAAGGCGAAGGCAACCCGAACAATTATCAGTTCGCTGTAGCCGACGGCCGCGTGGGCCTTTTCCTCGACGAATGGGATAACGCGGGGATCCGCGGCAACACGGTGCTCAACACGGGCGAGTGGTATCACGTCGCCGCCACGTGGGATGGCGCCAATGTGCGGATCTACGTCAATGGCCAGCTCGACAATACGCCTGCGGCGCGCAGCGGCACGATCGGCACGGATACGCGGCCGCTGTATCTCGGCGGGCGGGCCGGCGCGGACTATTTCGACGGCATGATCCAGGATGTGCGGATTTACCGCACGGCCTTGAGCGCCTCGGAAATCGCCATCCTTTCGGGCCTGTCGGGCCACTGGGCGTTTTCCGAGGGCAGCGGCACGACGGCCGCCGACAGCTCCGGCGCCGGCAACAACGCCACGCTCAGCGGCGGCGCGAGCTGGACCACTGACTGTGCCGGCAACAACAACGCGCTGCTCACCAACGGCGCCGGCGGCATCGCCCAAACCGGCACGTTCACGCCGCCGGACGTCGGCACGGTGGCGTTCTGGATGCGCTCCAATGGAAATCCGCCCGCCCTCGGCCGCATTTTCGGCGTCGGCGGCGATTGGGAAGTGCGGCAAATGACCGACGGCATCCTCGTATTCGACATCTGCGGCGAGGGCGGCGGACACTTCGAAACCACCGTGCCGCTGAACGAAGCGGGCCAGTGGTATCACGTGGCCGCGACGTTTGACTCGTCCAACGAAACGTATGCCGTGTACATCGACGGGCAGTTGCACAAGTCGGGCACGAACAGCAACGCCATGTCGCAGCAACCGGCCGGCGTGCTGTCCTTCGGCACGCGCACCGGCAGTACGGAATACTGGCAAGGAGCGCTGCGCGACTTCCGCGTGTATGGCCGCCGGCTGTGTCCGCTGGAAATTGCGGATCTCTACGGCCTGGGCGGCCACTGGAAGCTCGACGAAACGAGCGGCAGCGTGGCGTCCGATTCTTCAGGACAGGGTCGGCACGGTAGCGTGGTGGGCACCGCCAATTGGACGGCGGGCCAAATCGACAATTGCCTGCAGCTCAACGGCGCGACGGCAGTTCAAATAAACAGCCTGATGGGCTCGCCGAAGAACGTGACCCTCGCCGGCTGGGCAAACCTCACGACGCCCGACTCCGGCGGCTCGGAGATCGTCAGCCTCGGCGACTACTTCGCCATTCGGCTGGATAACGGCGCCACCACCAGGGCCTTCTTTTACAACGGATCGGGCTGGACTTCCGTATCGGTCAGTCAGACGTTCGCCGGCACCGGCTGGCACCACTTCGCCGCCGTGTTCAACGACGACCAGGATTGGTGCAAGCTGTATATCGACGGCGTGGAGGCCGCGTCCCTTTCCACGACCTCATCAATCGTCTACAGCGGGCTGGGCACGACGACAACTATCGGCGCCCATGGCAACGGCTCGACGACCTTCGATTTCACCGGCAAGATCGACGACGTGCGGATCTACGGCCGCGCCCTGTGCCCGGCCGATATCCAGGCGCTGCACGACCTGGGAACGGGCGCGTTCGGCGGCGTGAAGATCATCAAGTGGGTCGAGATCCAATAGGCCGCCGCGCGTCACACGAATCGTGGCAAAGGCTATTACTACTGCGCATGGTCGAATAATGAGCAACCACGGATTACACGGATATCACAGATAAGATGGCATACAGCAGGCAGTTTGCTTGCTGAACGCTGACCGGCAACGGAACGACTGCCGTTTGCTCGAAACAATCCGTGTTTATCCGTGCTACTAACCGTCAAAATCTTCGAGGCGCGCGCAAATTCCTGATAACCACAAAGAACACGAAGAACACAAAGACAAGCGTTACCACAACTTTCTTGGTGCTCTTCGTGCCCTTTGTGGTTGAAACGACTTCTTGTGGTTTTTTGTGTTTTTCGTGGCCATTTGGTTGCGGCTACGCCGCGCTAGGTGATCCGTGGTTTCGATGTTGCTGTAGCACTAATCCATCCTGGAATTTCGGCCCTGTCGGCGGTATCATGCGGGCTGCGTGGGTTCATTCGCTTGCCTCGCAGGGGTCTCGCACGTGACGCCAAGACGACATCGATATTGTGCGGTAGCTGCCGCTCTTTTACCAGTCGTTTGCTTCAATAGTCGCGCCGCGTGTGCGGAGGAGGGACCGTCGCGCAGCGTCGGGCACTTCGAGCGGCTCGAACCGGCGTTCGACCGGTTGGTGCCCGAGGGCGCCACGATGGAAGTCATCTGCGAGGGGTTCGTCTGGTGCGAGGGGCCGGTGTGGGTTCCCGACGGCGGGTTTTTGCTTTTTTCCGATATCCCGCGCAACTCCATCATGCGTTGGGACGAGAAGTCGGGCTGCTCGCTGTACCTGAAGCCGGCGGGGTATACGGGCGATTCGCCGCGCGGCGGTGAATCGGGTTCGAACGGGTTGACGCTCGACCGGCAGGGCCGGCTGATCCTGTGCCAGCATGGGGATCGCCGCGTCGCGCGGCTCGACGCGGCAGGGGACGATCCGGAGCCCAGCTTTGTCACATTGGCCGACAGCTACGATGGGAAGCGGCTCAACAGCCCGAACGACGCGGTCGTTCATTCGAGCGGGGCGATTTATTTCACCGATCCGCCGTATGGCCTGGAGCGGAACATGGCCGACCCGGCGAAGGAGCTGCCGTTTCAGGGCGTTTACCGGATCGCGCCGGGCGGCGAGGTCACGCTGCTTACCAAGGAGCTGGAGCGGCCGAACGGGATTGCGTTTTCGCCCGACGAGCGGACGCTGTACGTGGCTAATTCACATGGGCCGCGGCCGATCATCATGGCGTTTCCGGTCGAGGACGACGGCGCGCTCGGCGCCGGCCGCGAGTTTTTCAATGCCCGAGAATTGGCGAACAAACACGAAGGCGCGTGCGACGGAATGGCCGTGGACGCCGAGGGAAATGTATTCGCCACCGTGCCGGGCGGCGTGGCCGTGCTGTCGCCTGAGGGCAAGCAACTGGGCATGCTGCTGACCGGCAAGCGAACGTCGAATTGTACGTTCGGCGACGACGGCAGCACGCTCTTCATCACGGCCCACGATCTGTTGCTCCGCGTCCGGCTTTCCACGAAGGGCGTAGGTTATTAACTCGTTCCCACGCTCTGCGTGGGAACGCGATTCCCCGCCGCTCTGCGGCGAGTGAATGGCAAATCCGCGACGCAGAGCGTCGCAGTAGTGCGTTCCCACGCGGAGCGTGGGAATGAGGTACTCCCCTTCTGTCCAACCATATGCAAGCGCTCCTACTTACCGATTACCGCCAGCTCGAACTCGTCTCGATGGACCTGCCATCCATCGGTTCGCGGGACGTGCTGGTTCGGGTGGCGGCGTGCGGCATTTGCGGGAGCGACGTGCACGGGTACAACGGCTCGAGCGGCAGGCGCGTCCCGCCTGTCGTTATGGGACACGAGGCGGCGGGCGTGGTGGCCGACGTCGGCACGGACGTCGACCGGGTGCGCGTCGGCGATCGGGTGACGTTCGATTCAACCATTTCCTGTGGGCGGTGCGAGGCCTGCCGGCGCGGCCGGGTGAACCTGTGCCGCGAGCGCCGCGTGCTGGGCGTCTCCTGCGGCGAGTATCGGCAACACGGCGCGTTTGCCGAGTTCCTTGCGGTGCCGCAGCATATCGTCTATCCGCTGCCGCCGGAGTTGCCGTTCGAATCGGCGGCGCTCCTGGAGTCGGTGGCCGTTGCACTGCATGCCGTGGACCGGTTGCGGGTCGAGAAATCCGACCGCGTTGCGGTAGTCGGTTGCGGCATGATCGGCTTGCTCGTCGTGCAGGCGTTGCGGCTGGCCACGGACGACGACGTGCTGGCTATCGACGTGGAACCCTCGCGGCTCGAATTGGCGCGCGAGCTGGGCGCAAACATCACGATCGACGCCTCGCAAACTGACGCCGTGCAAGAGGCCATGTCGTACAGCAACACGATCGGAATGGACGCTTCGGTGGAAGTGGTCGGCAACGCGGCGGCGCTGGCCACGGCCATCGGCTGCGTGCGGCGCGGCGGGCGCGTGGGCCTGGTCGGCAACCTGGCGGCCGAGGTGCCGTTCCCGTTGCAGGCGGTCGTCACGCGGGAGCTCACGCTGGTCGGGAGCTGCGCGTCGGCGGGCGAGTATCCGCGGGCGATCGAGCTGGTGGCCGGCGGGGCGATCCGCGTCGAC
>CAZHIV010000419.1:0-4178 GCA_964532675.1 uncultured Planctomycetaceae bacterium | reverse complement strand
GAATCCTTCGCGCTCAACAGCGGCTTGAGCACGGCCATGCCGGCCTTCATCGCCCGGGCGGCGATGAGGACCTCCGGCACGTACAGCACGTTGTGCTTGAAGTCCTCGCCCACGACGCTCATGCCGGCGATCAAGCCTTCGTTCAATACCTCCTGGACCGAACGCCCCTCGGCCAGGGCGTCCTTGGTCATCTGCTCGACTTCTTTAGCGTGTCCCTCGTACAGATGCTGATTCATCTGCGCGTAATCAACCATGGAGAACCCCGTCGCGCGCCGCCGGAGCCGCGTTGAATTCCTCGAGTGCTTCCTGCATTGCGACGATGTTCTCGCGCGGCATGCCGGGGCTCGTGCCGCCGCCTACCGAAAGGATGATCCCTTCGCCGCCGGCGCCTTCGAGCACCTCCAGCGTGGCCTCCTTCACTTCCTCGGGCGTGCCGCGCACGCCGATCTCCAGCGGGTTCACGTTCCCCATGAGGCACATCCGGTGGCCCACGCGCTGCTTCACTTCGCGAATGTCCTTCTGCTTTCCCCAGTTGAGCACGTGGAAGCCGGCGTCCGGCAGATAATCGAGGCAGGCGTCGACTTCCGCGTCGTTGTGATAGACCTTCACCCAATCGTTGGGGAAGGCGTCGCAGATCCGCTTCAGATAGGGATGGGCGAACTCCTGGTAGTGCTCTTCGTTGATGAAACCGACGATGTCGTCGAGGATGAAAATGCTCTCGACCGTGTCGCCCATCACCTTGTGCTGCGCTTTGAGCCAGTCGATCACCACGCGGGTGCACAGGTCGATCAATTTGTGGGCGCCTTCCGGGTTCTCCACCAGGTCGATCATGAAGTTGGTGGTGCCCCGCACGAAGCCGGCCGTGCACAGCGGGCCGCGCGAGGTGACCATCGGCAGGATGTAGCCGTGATCGAGGATTCGCTGCCGGTGCATGCCGTAGCGGTGCAGCGTGAGCGCGGCGAAGCCATCCGCCTCGACTTCGTATTCGGGAAACTCGTCGATGTCCTCCAGGCGATACAGCGTGTGGTACTCGCTGGGGGTGTTGTCCTGCCAGAACTTGATCTTCGCACCCAGCACCGACGGCTCGGCCGCCATGCCGTACTCCATCCACCAGGACGGAACGAAGATGATATCCGGAAACTCCCGCATGATGCGCAGGTTCGACTCGAACCACAGCTCGGGATCGAGGTAGTAATCCATGTGCTTGATGCCGAGATAGCCCGGGATCCAGGGGCTGTCGATGATCAGCGCGAACGGGATCTTATCCATCTTTTCGAGCCGGGCGGCCCGCTTGAACGTTTCCCACTGCTGCGGAAGCATGCGCGTTTCCTTTCGATTGGGCCGCGGCGCTAAGGCGAAGCGGCCGCGTTTGCCGGCCGGAAGTGACTTTCCGGCGGCCCCAAGTAGCTCGGCCGCAGCTCGCCCGTCGTGATGACAAGCTTCTGCAGCGCCAATCCGGCATCGACCATCCAGAATTTCAGGACGTGCGTGCCGCGCTCGGGAAGCGAATGGGACGTCACCGTTTCGTTGACGTTGTTGGCGACCCAGCGCTCCCACACCTGCAGGTTCTCGCCGGCGTGAATGTTCACGATCTGCGGCTCCTGGTCGTTGAACGAGATTGCGTACCGCCGGCCCTCGGTGTGGTGATAGTTCAAGGTCGGCGAGAGATACGCATGCACCTTGACCGGTCCCGCGGTCGCGAGGTGCAGGCGGTACTCCAGCCGCGGGCTGGCGCCGCCCGGCGATTGGCTCTCGGCCGTGCCGGGGCGCATCGTCATGGCCGAGTGCGTGCGGCCCAGGTTCGGAATCCGCTGCCAGCGAATCGGCGACGCGTCGACGGCGCGGGTATAATGCGCCGCCTCGATCGACACGTACCCGTCGCTCTCCATAAACATTCCGCCCGACGAAGAATCGTCGGCGTCGGCGTCATTTTCCACGACGGCGTTCACGACGACCTGGCTCCCCTCCGGGCCGGTGACGGTGATCGGCACGCGGTGCGTTCCCGGCGGCGCTTGCTCCCAGTCCACGCTCGCCTCGATCCGCCGCCCAGTATCGACAGCACCGTGCGACGGCGTGAGAACCAGCCAAGGCTCGGCCGACTCGGTGGAGAAGTCGAACGGCTCGGCGCCACGGTTGTACACGTCGATATACCGCGTCGTCGCCCCATAGCGGCCGAAAGCGGGCAAGACCGGTTCATCTTCCCCCCCGGGCCACGCCTGCTCGGAACCCTCGACCGCGACGCCCAATCGCGCCGCGGCAGGCAACTCCAGCTCCACGACTTCCGGCATGTTGTTCTGCGGCGGCTCCTGCCAGTAGGTGTAGCCGATGTGCGTCTGATCCATCATGTGGTTCCACTTGCCGCCCGCCATGTCCTCGTTGTACGTGCGCGAGAGCTCGGCATCACGGGCAAACAGTTCCTTCGTCCGCTGTGCCAGCTCGTTCGTGGCCGCCCGGCCCTGCTTGGCATAAAGCCGGTTCTTGCCGGCGACGACGTACAGCTCGTTGAGGTTCGCGCAGGCCTGCACGGGAAAAAGGACCAGTTGATAGTAGGCGTCCTGGTACTCGGCCGGCAGCTTCTTGCCGATCCGCTCGGCAGCGGCCGCCAGGCGGTTGTAGTCGTCGACGACCGTTTCCGCCTCCCGATAGTTAATCAGGCTGTAGGTGTCGGGGGCGAGCAGCTCGGGCTTGCGGCGGGAGTTGTACTTGGCGTACGTCGCCAGGATGTGGGCGATCTCGGCGGCGTGCTCTTCGCCGAACTGCGCGGCGGCCCATAGCCGCGTGTAGTCCGGCAGCCGCTCGGCCGGCCAGCGGTTCGGATTCCAAGCGTAGTCGAGGAAGAACTCGATCGGGAACTCCATCGGCTTGATGTCGCCGACGTTGACGACCCAGATCCGCTCGACGCCGTGCTCGTACGCCAAGCGCATCTGCTCCCAGACGCGCGAGATTTGATTCGTGTTGAGCCACTTATAATTCCGCGGTCCGCCCACGTAATCGTAGTGGTAATAGATGCCGTAACCACCGGCCCGCGGCTTCGCGCCCACTTTTGGGAGCTTGCGGATATTGCCCCAGTTGTCGTCGCACAAGAGCAGCGTCACATCATCCGGCACGCGCATGCCCTTGTCGTAATACTCCTGCACTTCCTTATACAGTGCCCAGACCTGCGGCGTTTCCTCCGGCGGCTTCCCCGTAACGTCGGCGAGAATCTCGCGCTGGTCGGCGACGATCCGCTGCAAGAGCGCGATATTGGCTTCTTCCGTCATCGGCTCGTCGCCGTCGCCGCGCATGCCGACCGTCACGACGCTCTCAAAGTCCTTGGTACGGCGGATGCCCTCGGCCCAGAACTTACGGAGCACGGCCTCGTTCTTCTCGTAGTTCCACGGGCCCGTGCCGTTGCGCTCCCAATCGACGTGGGCCCGCATCATCGGCTCGTGGTGAGTCGTGCCGATCACGACGCCGTACTCGTCGGCCAGGCGGGGACTTTCGGGGTCGTCGTCGTAGATCGCGCGGCCCCACATCGCCGGCCCCAGGTAGTTGCCCTTCAAGCGCAGGATCAGCTCGTAAACCTTCTCGTAGAATTTCGCGTTGCAGCCGCCGAACTGCTCCTGGGCCCAGCCGGCCAACGCGGGCGCCTCGTCGTTGATGAAGATGCCGCGGTATTTTACGGCCGGTTCGCCCGCGGTGTGGCGGCCAGCAAGCACGTAGAGCGATGGCTGCTTTCGGACCGGCACGTCGGCCCACCAGTACCACGGCGACACGCCGATCTGCGCCGACAGATCGTACATGCCGTAGATTGTGCCCCGCTTGTTGCTGCCGGCGATCACCAGCGCGCGATCCACCCCCGCCATCGGCTTTTCGACGACCTGGATAACGAACGTGTCCCAACGACCGGCGATGCCCGCGGCGTCCAGCTTTCCTGTTTGCACCAACCCGTCGATGAGCGCGCTATGGCCCAGCGTTCCAATGAGCACGCAAAGCTTGGTTTCGGCGACATCGACGATCGAGATTTCCGGCGCGGCGCCGGTCACGCGTTCGATGTCGGCCTGCAAATGCTTGACCACGCGGATCACGCCCGGATAATCGTCAGCGCTGACGACCAAGGGCGCTCGTTTGCCGGCGGCACATAGCGCGAACCGCCCGGCCCCGTCCTGCGACGACACGTAGGAATCGTCAACAACCGC
>CAZHIV010000418.1:0-3328 GCA_964532675.1 uncultured Planctomycetaceae bacterium | reverse complement strand
CACAGGCGCACCTGCGATATAGCTGAGGCCATCCGGGAATTAACCCTGTAGGGAACGGCCTCTGTGCCGTTCCGCCGATTTGCACCTAGGCACGGAACGCCGCGGAGGGCGTTCCCTACTAGGCACGGAACGCCGCGGAGGGCGTTCCCTACAATGGCATCGGCTACCTTGAATTCCCGGAAACTCTCACTTACTCACCTTCAAGTTAGCGTCTCGCGTTAAAGTCGATTGGGAAGCTGTCCAATCCTTCGACATCATCGTCCGAGCCGCCGGTGTTCGAGCCGGGCGACAGGGAGGGGGTCACCATCGGACCGCTGGAATCCGTGTGCTCGTTCGACTGGCGGAGCGGTTTGCCCGTCTCACCATCGAACAGCACGACGCGGACTTCCTGAGCCTCGACGATTTCCATGGAAAACGGAGGAACCGCGGGCGGAGTCGTGGAGCGAATCGCGCTCAACAGGCCCGTGCCGTCGCTGGGCTGCGTATCTTCGTCGCGACTTTGCTCGCGCTCTCGGTCGTTCTTTTCGCCGTTGGCCAGCAGATCCTCGATCGTGAATTCGGTCCATTCGGCCGTGGCTTCGTCGTCCGGGTTGCGCGGAATGAGGCTCAGCTCGCCGATCTGCTCGGCCAGCGAGATCTTGCTCGCCTGCTCGGGCGTCAGCATCAGCGACACCGTCTTGGCGATCGTGCGATCGTCGGCGCCGTCTGGCGAGCGTTGCACGGCCTGATCCACGGCAAACACGCGGATGTTCTGCAAAATGACCTTGGATTGGGCCGCGTTAATGCCGGTCCGTTGATCCTTGCGAACAAAGAGCTGCACGTCGACGCGGTCGCCGGGGCCCAACAGGCCGGCGGCGCTCTTCTCGGCGTCGACGGCGATCGTCTTGAGCCGCATGCCTTTCGGGATTGCGCGGATGGGGTCGGCGATCTGGCCGACCGCGAGCAGCTTGCCTTCCAGCATGGGCTCGCCCTCGAAGATGGCCGTCCGCGGGCGTCGGCCTTCCAATTCCTCGAGATCCGAGATCGCGCCGCGCGGCACCTTATCCTTGGGCCACTCCTGCAGCGAGAGCATGTTGGCCGCGATCGGGTCGCCCAGGTTGATGTTGTGCAGGGCGACGTAGATGGGCACGGTCTCGAGCTTCGCCTGCGGTTTGCGGTCCATCACCTGGCTGATGCCAATGGAAGCCACCAGGCCGCAGCCCAAAGCGAGCGCCAAAAGCAAAAATGATTTAGGTCGCATGATTTCCCCCTCGAGTTCCGCGCGAATCGTGGGTCGGTCGCGGCGTGCGGCGCCACAAGTCAGGCGCTGCCTGACTGGCGCGGTATACGCCTGAGCTACAACCGCTAGCGTCTTCGCAAACAGAACCCTGTCGGTTTCTTCGGCAGGATCAACATATCCCGTTCAAGCAAATTGCCGCGCCCTCAAGGTCTGCGCAGCTTAACGAGCGGCGAGGAGCGAATTTAAACCACTCGCTGCTCGCTCCTCGTTCTTCGCTCCTGACTGCTATCACATCAGCATGCCGGCGGCGGCGAAGTAGGCGATGGTGCCGATTGCGATCGGGATACCGTAAGGCAAGAGCATCATCGTCGGTTTTCGCTCGGCGGCGATGGCGGCGAGCTTCTCCGGGTCTTTGACGGTCAGGATTTCGTTGCAGATCATCCAGAACTGCGACTGGTGTTGGAACCACTTTCGCTTGGCGAGCACCATCACGACGGCGATGATGCCGCCGGCGATGGCCGAAATGGCGAACGCGTAGAGCGTGTCCTTGTACCACACCCAGGCGCCGACGCCGGCCAGCAGCTTGACGTCGCCGGCGCCCATGCCGCCGATCGCGTAGGCGGGCAAGAGCAGCGCCAAGCCGACGACCGTGCCCACCAGGCTGTACAACAGGCCTTCCCACCAGGGATAGCCGGCGACGCACGTCGAGCTGTAGACCCAGCCGGCGACGATCATCGGAAAGGTGATCCAGTTGGGGACCTTCAGCTTCCAGCCGTCGATGACGGCCGCCACGACCAAGGTCGCGCTCACGACCCAGATCGGCCAGTGATTCACCAGAGCACGCGAGACGTCTTGGAGATCGAACATGATATGACCCGAGTTATGTTGGGAGAATTCGAATGACGAAGCACGAATGACGAACTTAACGCCATTCGGTCATTCCTCATTCAGTCATTTACAAGTTAGCCGCGCTGGCCGATCAGCAGCGTCAGCAGCAGCACGACGGCTGTGCAAAAGTAGCACACCATTTGCACGGCCGTGGCAAGCAGCTCGTGCGACATCAGGGGGATCATGGCGGAGCTCATGGTTGTAACGATTGGCGTCGGTGGGCGAGGAACGAGCGGTGCCTCCATCACAAGCGTAGCTTGAAAAAAGGGGGAAGGCGGAAGGGGGGAGGGGACAATTGATTTCCTTCCCCTTCCGCCTTCCGCCTTTCCAAAAAAAACCCCTCGGCCGCGGTGGCGGTCGAGGGGTGTGGGTGTCAATTCGGCAAGTAGGGTTTCTGGCCCGCTTGCGGCTAAGCGGCTAACCGATTAGCCGAGCTCGTCCGCCACGCTGGTGAACGTGGCGTTTGCGTTCGTTCCGATGGAACGAATCGCGGTCAAGCAAACGATCACGATCAACGCCAGCATCACGGCGTACTCGACCGCGGTCGGACCGTCTTCCGAGACGAGGAAACGTTGCACCTTCAAAGCGAGATTCTTCATTGCATCCTCCGATTCTCGGTCCTGGCCTCGCGGCCAGTCCCTACTAGGTTGACGGGAGCCGTTAAAAAGTTAATTGCTCCCGGTAACTGGCCTTCCCGACAGCGAGTCGTGCGACCGCCTTATCGGCGGTTCCCACGACCGAGCCTGCATGGCGCCGTCGCGAAGGCCTGACAAGTAACATTTGCGAAATCAACCTCGTCGTTGGCCCGGAAGATCCGTCGTTGCCGTCCCCCGTGCACAAGCGCACGACGGCGGCGGCCAGCCAACATCCTTTCGGCAACCAGGCTACCGGCCACGGGGCCGGCCCTTTGGTTTTGCGTCCCAGCCTTGCGACTGGTTTGCCCTTTCGAGGATGATGACGCTGCAGGCCCTTGTTACGCGGAGACTGCCCTTCGCCTGGTGTAGGTCAGGCTTTGCCTGACAGGAACCGATGAGTCTTGTCAGGCACAGCCTGACCTACAGTCCGGGAAAAGAGGAGTCACGCGTGGCTCACCGCCCTAATCGCGGGCGTTTCGCCAGGGGCCGACGCTTACACGTCATGCCTCCACCAAACCCTATGTCAAGTTGACACGAAGTCAAACCGGCGACTTGAGCCGAAGCAGATATTTTCCGAGTGTGATGC
>CAZHIV010000417.1:0-9024 GCA_964532675.1 uncultured Planctomycetaceae bacterium | reverse complement strand
TCCGCAACACGATTCAATACAGCTGGCTCCTGGAGCTGGCCCGCACGTTCTTCGACTTCCCGGCGGACGAACAGCTCACGACCGACAACTGGGAGCAGCTCTACGACATCGCGGCCAAAAAAATGGCCCAGCCCGACTGGGAACAGCACGTCCTCGACCGCACGAAGCTCGACGCCGTCTTCCTGACCAACAACTTCGACGACCCGCTCGAAGGGTTTGACACGAAGCGCTACGTCCCGTGCCTGAGGACCGACGACCTCGTGTTCCATTTAAGCAAAAGCGAGGTCCGCGAGCGGCTGCAGAAAGCGACGAGCACCGACGTCCACGATGCGGCGTCGCTCCGCTCGGCAATCGGTCGGCTGTTCGAGCACTTCACCGCGAAAGGCGCGCGGGCCTGCGCGATCTCGCTGCCGCCCAACTTCGCGCCGCAAAGCGTTTCCCCGGCCGAGGCCGACGCGGCGCTCGGCACCGTCCTCCGCGGCCTGGACAGCATCTACCTGCCCGACTCGCACTCCTTCGAGAAGGACGTCCTCGCCGTCGCGAACTTTGTCTTCTGGACGCTGGCCGAGTTCTGCGACGAGTTCCGCCTGCCGTTCGACCTCATGATCGGCGTGAACCGGGCCGTCTACCGCGGCGGCGTGTACCAGGGGCAGGACCTCTTCGACAGCCGCGTCTCGCTCATCCAATATCAGGAACTGTTCAACGCCTTCCCGCGGGTGACGTTCCCCGTCTCCGTACTGGCCAGCGCCGCCAACCAGGAGCTCGTGAGCTACGCCTGGATCTTCCCCAACGTGGTGACCAACGGCCACTGGTGGTACTCGAACACGCCGGCCTACATCGAGCAGGATGCGTCGGCGCGCCTGGAGGCCGTGCCGCAAACCAAGCAAATCGGCTACTACAGCGACGCCTACAAGCTCGAATTCTGCCTGCCGAAGTTCGCCATGTACAAACGCATCCTCGCCGGCCTGCTGGCCGAGCGCTTCGTCATCGCCCGCGGCTGGAGCGAAGAGCAAGCCCTCGACCTCGGCCGCCGGGTGCTCCGCGGCAACGTGGAGCGGGTATTCAACATGGCGAGTTGACGTTTACTTCCGATGAGGCCAATCATGCCCCGGTTCGGTATAAAGTTCATGCTAATGCTGATCGGCGTCGTCGCGTTGTGGTTATCGACGTTCGCTGGCTATGCCGCCGCGGACGACGTTCGAGCGTTTATCATGTTGGCAATTCTTGTTACCTCGGGCATTGCCGCGATGAGCCATACTGCCAGGCGGCGGGCATTCTGGGCTGGATTCTTCGGCACGATGTTGGCTCTCGACACGAAGATGTTCTTTTCGGCGTTCCATGCAACGTTTCGCTGGATGCGGCAATTCTCTATGGATTGGAGCCCGCGCCTTGCCAACCCCGACTGGGCAGATCAGGGTGAAATGGCCAAGAGCATCAACGCCACCATTTTCCTCGCGCTCTCGCTCGCCATGGCGACCGTGATCGGCCTGTTGAGCGTGTACGTGTACGACCAATGTCGAAGAACCGAAGAACCTCAGCACCGCAATCGAAAGTATTGAGCGAACACTCCATTCCAGTTCTGGCACTCTTAATGGAACCGTAATTCTCTATCCAAGCCGTTCTGCTTTACTGTCAGAGAGAAAGGAGACAACGGCCCCGCGATAGGCCAAGAAGGCGTCTCTGAATAGGTGTCAAAATGCCGGAAATTCAGCCCTTTCCGCTTTTTTGGGAATTTCCGCGAACTGGGCGGCCGAATGGGTGTCTAAGGGGCGTTTCCCGGCTGGGGAGAGGGTGCGGGCCCGTTTTGGCCGGTTTTTCGGCCGACGGCGGTTCGCTTGACTTCGATCCGGCGCCGTGGGAAGCTTGGAAAGTAGGCAATTTCGTCAGTGGCACAGGCCGCTGGCCTGTGTCCCCGTTTTGTAGTTTTCCGCACCGGCTAGCAGCCGGTGCCACTAGTTCTGAAACTGGCTGTTGTGTTCTGGTTCTCTTTAGCCGCGCGTGGGCGCAGCGAGGAAACGATGCAATCCAATTACTTCGACAACACGATTCTTGGCACCATCGATCATGGCCAAGTGATCGCCGTCGACAGTACGCATCGGTCGCTGCGCGTTCTAGTTGCCACGTTCGCGCGGCGCCTCACGTTGCGCCTTGCCGGTTGGCGCGCGCTCAAGCGCATGCCGGCGGCAATGACGCCCGCCCTGGCGATGTGTCCGAGTTATTCGGCACTTCGCCGCCAGCGCCACCAGCGCTGGACGCCGGGCGTCGTCGTAGGCCCCGGCTCAGTCGGCGTACGTTGATCGGCCGTCCGCTAACGCGGACCGCCCATCTGTGAGAAACGTCGCCGCCGACTGAAGTGGCCCCCTGGTCGCGATGTCTTGGTGCGTCCCCGCCGGCATTCGACCGATCGGCCGCCGCCGTTCGCAAGCCCCCGGCTTCCCTGAACGACTCAGGAAGCGCTTCCGAAATACGAGAGAATCATGGCCACCTTATTCTGCGAAACTGAAACCGAAGAGGAAGAATCCACTTCACTGGAGTTCCTGGTGGAAGCCGCCCAGGCCGGCGATCGCGAAGCGTTCGGCGAGCTGGCCACGCGGTTCGAGCCGATGGTCTACGCCGTCGCCCTGCGCCGCTTGGGCAACCACAGCGAGGCGCAGGAGCTGTGCCAGGAAGTGCTCGTCAAGGCGATGCAGAAGATCGAGCAGCTCAAGGCGCCGGCCGCGTTCGGCGGCTGGCTGCGATCGATCACGGTGCGGATGGCCATCAACCGGCAGGTCCGCCGGGCGCCGACCGTGGCCACCGAGCCGCAGTCGCTCGACGCGCGGTGGGTCGATTCGACCACGCCGCTCGACGCCGTGCTGGCCAACGAACGGGCCACGCAGGTCCGCGGCGGGCTGGCCCGGCTGGGCGAGCTCGACCGGCACACGCTGGAGGCGTTTTACGTTCGCGGCGAGTCGATCTCGCAGATGAGCGAGTCGTTCGCCGCGCCGATCGGCACGATCAAGCGCCGGCTGCACGTGGCGCGGAAGCGGCTCGCGCGGCAGCTGGAAACGGCCGCCGCCGTGTGATTAAGTTTCTCCCTCCCTTGACGCCTGGGGACGCTCCGACCGGTTCATCCGTCGGGGCGTCCCCTTCTTTTTCTTTGCGCGGGGAGCAGGACAAACACGCTATGGAAATGGCTACGCCTGTGGCTTGCGCAGCGCGCCGATGGCCAGCGCAGCCCAGCCGGCGATCAGCGAGAGGCCGCCAAACGGCACGATGTGGACCAGCCAATTCCACTGCGGGCCCGCGAAGGCGAGTACTTTTAGCAGGCCGCTGAACAGCACGATTCCCGCGACGAATGCCCAGCCGGCGAATCGCCACCAGGCGGTCGCGCGCTGTTCCAATGCCAGTCCGACGACGACCAGCGCCACGGCGTGCAGCATCTGGTAGTGAATCGCCGTGCGATAGATATCCAGCCGATGAGCAAGGTCATCGCCCGCGTAGCCGAGTCCCACCAGAAACTCTTCCAGGCCATGCGCCCCATACGCGCCCAGCGCAACCCCGAGCGCACCGAACACGGCGCCAACGGCGATCCAGCGTCGAGCAATCGAGGTCATCGGCGGCACCGCCTTCCTGTTTGGGCAAACGTCGAATCGTGCGTCAAAAAGCGCTGCTGAACATCATGGCCGCCAGCGGCAAACGAGATAGCACCGGCTGGCCAAAAGCATACATGGCTCCCGCATTTTGTCGCATGGAACATACTAGCGACGCGCGGCGGCCGCTTCGCGCGATGGAATGTAAAGCGCTTTAGGAGCGGCGTTGCTCGACGACGACGCCCACAGCGACAATCCGTCGTATAGCTGGCGCGCGGCGCCGCATGCTAGCAGCGCTCGACCCTTCACGATACTGCTCTTGTCGAAAAAGCGAAAGCGGACTTAGAACGTACGTTATTGCGTTGACGCGAGAGTGGTACGGACGACCACAAGTCGGTCTCGACTTCGGCATGGATGACGCTCGCTCCTAGCGCCGCAGGTGGCGGAGCTTTCTACGGAACTTGCCGCGCCCCGGCGGCCCGCTGTGCGAACCAGTGGGGAAAAGCCCCGACGCTTGAGCACTCTTTCCAAGTGCGCCAAGCGGCCGAAGAAAAGGAGTCGTCATGTTAGTGCTTTCGCGAGGTCGCAACGATAAGGTCGTCTTCCCGACGTTGGGAATCAGCGTGGAGATCCTCCGCGTGGCCGGCAACAAGGTCCGGCTGGGCATCGAGGCGCCGCAGGAGATACCGGTCCATCGCCACGAGATATCGGACCGGATCGCCGCCAAGGGCGAGTCGGCCGGCGGCGATCGAGACGCCGGCCGCACCGGAATCATCAAGCTTCCCTCGGCGAAGGATGCCGCGGCCGCCCGCCTGGACCATGCCATCCGCAATCGCCTCAATGCGGCCGCACTCGGGCTCCACATGCTCCATCGCAAGCTGGAGCTCGACGACGCCAACGATGCGGAGGCTACGATCTTCAAGATCTTCAACGAGCTCAAAGCCATTGAAAACGAGCTGCAAGGCCCGCCCGCTGTAGCTGGAATCTCAGACCCCGGCCTCAAGGAAGCGCCCGACTGCCATGAGCTCCACCGCCGCGCACTTTTGGTCGAGGACAACGACAACGAGCGCGAGCTTTTGGCCGGCTACTTGCGGGTGAGCGGCTTCGAGGTGGACACCGCCGCCGACGGCCTGCAGGCGATGGTCCGGCTGACCGAAAAAACGCCGCCGGACGTCGTGCTGCTCGATATGCGCATGCCCCGCTTCGACGGCCGCAAAACGATCTCCGCCATCCGCAACAACCCCGACTACCGCGGCTTGAAGCTGTTCGCCGTCAGCGGCACCCGGCGGGAGGAGATGAACGTCACGCTCGGCCCCAACGGCGTCGATCGCTGGTTCACCAAGCCGATCGATCCGCAAACTCTGCTCGCTGCCATGCGCGAAGCGGTGGACACCGCGCGCGTCCTGGCGTAAGCAGTCCGCCGCGCAGGTGTCGTGGGCCAGGCTGATCCCCGGTAGTCCAAGGAACGGGCTGGCAACCCGCACGGAGCGATTCTGCTCGTCGAATCGCCGCGGAGCGGGTGGCGCACCATGCGGCTCCCGCTCCGCTTTCATGCACCGCGGCCGATCGCATCACGGCGGGGATTAACCGAGGGCGAGGGAGAGCATGTCGCGAACAAGGGCAATTTTCAACCCCGTTCGCAGCTAGTTGCCGCAGCCGTTTGCTTTCTGCCGCCGTCCTATTTTACCACGAGTTGCCGTCGCTTTGTAATCATGCGCTCAGCGGCTGACGTCAGTTCCATTAATCATTCTAATGACCTAAGACGTCACGTTAGCATTAGAATGACTAAGGGTCACCGCGATGCATAGCATGAGAATGATTATCTTGGTATCGATCATCGGACTATCGTCCGGCGCTTTCGCGAGTGCGCCCGCGAGCCGTGGGAAGGATAACCGGCTTACATCGCTGGAGGAAATGTATGCGCGGCTCGTTTCACGAAGGAACATTCAGATTGATCGATTGCGCGAGTACGCTGCAACGGGCGAGTTCCCGCAAAACTCCGATTTTCCAGGCCACCTAGTTCCCTACTTCGTCGACAACGAGGGAACTCCCTGCGCGGTGGGCTATTTGATGGTGAGGGATGGTTGGCAGGACGTCGTCGACAGCATTGTGGCCAACTGCAATCACATCCGCATCGAACATGTCAGCAACGGGCCATTGCTCGATTGGATTGCCACGAGTGGTTTGACACAAGAAGAGTGTGCGGCAATCCAACCGTCCTATGCATGCATCGAGGACTATCGCCTGGGGCGACCCTGGCAGGAGGAAATTCAGCGTCTTCAAACGCACTTCCGCCGCATAGAGGAATCGCTTGCTAACGACTCGGCACGTAGTCTTGCGGAGGCGTTGCGGGATCAAATCGATGAGGAGATTCACCGCCTGCCGTCGAGCGAGGCACTGAGGTTTCCCCGACTAGGGCGATCCCTCCGCAGTGCCGAGCCGGCGGTGCGGATTGGGGCTGCCTATGCCGTGGCCCACTTGACACACGATGTGCCGCCACGAAACGAGCGAATTGCCGCCCTGATGCCCAACCTAGAAGACCGCGTACCCGAGGTGCGGTTCTGGACGGCGGTCGCACTTGAAGAAGTTGGTTCCGCGTCGCATGCAGGCAGGATGGAATTACGCCGCAGCACGTTGCCGGTGTTTCTAGAAACCGTTCGAGACGGTCCGCAGGAGTTGCGAATTCCCGCCCTGCTTCAACTGGCCCTCTTGGCCCCCGAATCGATGGGTTCGAACGTACAACTCCGACTGGTGCCCCATATTAGACGACTATTCGTTGAAATGTGTGATGATGGTGATCCAGAGGTTGAACGACTGGCGCGAGATGTACTTTCAAGTTGGCGCTGGCAAAGAGCTGTGTACGAGTCGAATCGGATGCGGCGGCATTACTTGGCCGATTCATATGATCTTGAATGCCTTGCCGCCGAAGTGGGGGCGATGGGACGATCCTTCGCAAAAGTGCCGCCGGCAGTGCAACGCTTGCGCGAAGCAGTTGATAGCCACAATGTATCGAATTCCATCACCTACATCCGTGCGTCGGCGGAGGGTCCCGTGGGCATCGCTTCCACTGCCGATGAAGCATCCAAAATGG
Organism: uncultured Planctomycetaceae bacterium; assembly: GCA_964532675.1. Lineage (GTDB taxonomy): Bacteria > Planctomycetota > Planctomycetia > Pirellulales > Lacipirellulaceae > JABDGM01. The sequence continues at coordinate 2,361 of CAZHIV010000417.1, read as the reverse complement.
TCGATGAACATCTTCACAAGCTCCATGACCGGCATCTTCAGTCGGAAAACGAGGAGCCTTTCTGGAAGGTTGGCCCGGGTGAACCCGACGTCAGCGGCCTGTTTTTCTTAGTGAACCAGCGACGGACCGACACGGTGGATACTACCAAACTCCTGCACATCGTCCCGCGGCCCGCGATGCTGACGAGAGCAACGCGTCATCCAAGCTACTGGATTGAGCGGTCCAGGAAATATACTCAGGATGAACGGCAGTTTATTGAACCGGCGTTCCGCCCACGTGAGGACATCGACATCGTTCTGGGCGATAAAGCACGCGACGATTTCACTTCATTCACCGACACTTGCGACCTTCTCGCGTCGTTCATTGCAAGCAGGACGTCGGTCATCGTTGATCGCGACGTCGAACAGTCGCAAAGCGAATTCACCTGGTCTTGCCGCCTCGCAACGCGGCATAGCGGCTGCCGTTTTTTTGAGCCCAGCCCCGGCGGCCATTACGGCCATGGCAGCGGCGGATGGGAATTTCATCGCCTCGCGTTTGCATGCGATCGGTCTTCCGGAGCGCTGACACTTTCGGCTGAGCCGATTCGGTTCGACATGCGACAAGTCCCGCCCAACCATGCTGACATCGCTTGGCGGACGAAGGAACTCCGGTTGATGGGTTGGACGGAGTTCGATGAGCTCGATTTGTTCGCCAACACGCTCGTACCCGCCGAGTACGGTCAGGCTGTAGAAATGTTCCTGGCCGGTGACGAACAGGGAGCGCGCCGATTGCTCTTCCTAACGAATCACTTCGACCGAACGTTGCCGAACCATGACGTCGTGCTGGCGATGCTCTTCGACAAGACCGGCCGACGTGAGAAGGCCATTAGCATGATGAATAGCGCGGCAGCAAGATGGAAAGATCAACCGCAAACGCTTGCCGACATTGCACGCTGGGAACTATCCGCCGGTTTGCAGGAAACTGCGTACAAGCACGCCCACGCCGCGCTGCGGCTCCAACCGGATAATGCGACTGCCGCCGACGTCGTGAATGACCTTGAGGATGACGATCAAGGCAACACGCCGGGTTCGGGGTGATACGCAGTTATTGCACCTTGAGGAAAAAAAGCGGGCCGGCTCGTGGGAGCCGGCCCGCCTGTGGGTTTCAGTTGACCAGCCTTCATTCCCTACAGGGAAGGAAGGATCGCTCTCTGTAGCCGGGGTCTAGGGCCCCGCCCGCAGCTAGTTGCCGCAGCCGCAGCTTTCGCCGCAACCGCAGTCCGAACCACAGCCGCCGTCGTTGCAGCAGCCGTTATCGCAGCAGCTGTTGCAGCAGCGAGGGGCCGGGCAGCAGACGCACACCGGGACCTGCTTGCAGACGCACTTCGGCACGCAGCGGGTCACCGTGTAGGGCACGCACTTCGGCACGCACTTCCAGCACTGGATCGTGCGCTGCTCGCACACCGGCTTGCAGACCGTGTAGCACACCGTCTTGGTGCGCTGCTCCGGAACCATCTTGCACACCTTGTAGGTGCAGGTCCGGGTCTCGGGAACCATCTTGCAAACCTTGTAGCAGCAAGTGCGGGTCCGTTGCTCCGGAACCATCTTGCACACCTTGTAGGTGCAGGTCCGGGTCTCGGGAACCATCTTGCAGACCTTGTAGGTGCAGGTCTTCGTGCGGGGCTCGCAGACCCACTTCGTGCAGCAGATCTCGCGCTCTTCACACGTGGGGACCCAAACCTTGCGGCAGCACTTCCGCGGCGGGCACTGCACGCACTCGACGCGGCACTTACCGGGGCAGTAGCAGCAACGGCAGGTGCACGGATCGTACGTCCAGCAGCCAGGCTCGCGGACGCACTTGCGGACCACAGGACCGGGAACGCAGTACTCTTCCGTCTTCCAGTAGCCGCTCGGCACCTGGATCGTCTTCGTGTACTGCACCGGCTTGCGAACGTGGTAGCAGATCTCCTTCGTGCGGGTTTCCCACACCGGCTTGCACACCGTGTAGCAGCGCTCGCGGGTTTCCCACACCGGCTTGCACACCGTGTAGGGGATCTCCTTCGTGTGGGTTTCCCACACCGGCTTGCACACCGTGTACGTGCGGGTCTTGGTCTCCCACACCGGCTTGCACACCGTGTAGGGGATCTCCTTCGTGCGGGTTTCCCACACCGGCTTGCACACTGTGTAGCAGCGGGTCTTGGTTTCCCACACCGGCTTGCACACCGTGTAGCAGCGGGTCTTCGTTTCCCACACCGGCTTGCACACCGTGTAGGGGATCTCCTTCGTGCGGGTCTCCCACACCGGCTTGCACACCGTGTACGTGCGGGTCTTGGTCTCCCACACCGGCTTGCACACCGTGTAGCAGATCTCCTTCGTGCGCGTC
>CAZHIV010000416.1:0-12028 GCA_964532675.1 uncultured Planctomycetaceae bacterium | reverse complement strand
GGCCCGAACTCGCGGGGGGAGCGGGTAGGCGGCGTCTGTCCCGGCATGAATGCCGGGCCTATTACCGCCTGCGGCGGCAAACGGCCGTGAACGGCCGTCACGCGCTGGCCCGCCCGCCCCGCGCCGGGTGCCACTGGCTTTGCCAGTGCCGTCTGCTGCCGAGGCCTTGTGGCGGGAAGTCTTTTGTCAGTCACCAACTGAGTTGGCCAAGCTCAAGCCGGTGTGTGCTTGTCGTCGAATAGCTGATCGTGGGATCGCTCATCGAAAAGCACTGGCGGAGCCAGTGGCACCCCGTGAAAACGATAAAGGGCCGGCCCCGGTTTTTCCTGGAGCGGAAGACCGGGGCGGCCCCTGGTGTCGATCCGGCCTCGGAGAGGCCGGCTGTCAGATTTTACGAGCGGCCAAAATTACTCGGCGTTGGGGCGCAAGCGCGAGCCGCCGGTGTCGCCGCCGATGCTTTCGCCGGTGTCGTCGTACTGCTGCGACGACCGGTTGCGATCGGTATCGAAGCCGCGCTCGGAACCAAACTCGCCGCGCGAGCGTTGGGTGTCGCGTGAGCCATCGTACGGGCGCTGTTCGTCCTGCGAACGGCCGCTCATGCGAGTGCCCTGGCCGGGTTGACGGGATTGATACTCGTCGTAACCGGCGGTGGTTTCGCGACCCCAGCGGGCCGATTGCTCGCGGACGTCGCGCACGGCGTAGCGCAGGTCCTCGATCGAGCGGCTAAGCTGGCTGAGCTGCCGTTCGATCTGGCTGAGCTGCCGTTCGACCTCGCCGCTGCGTCCGGACTGGCCTTGGGCGAAGCGGCCGCCTTCTTCGTAGCCGGTTTGCCGCGTGCCGCGATTCTCTTGCCACCGCACCTGGCCTCGCTGCTCGCTGCCGCCGCGCAACACGAGCGCTTCCTGGCGGGATTCAAGCTCGCCGCGGAAGATGCGCTGGTCGCCCTCGCGCCGCACGTCGATCTCGACCTGCTGGCCGGGGTTCATTTCGCGGATGCGGTTGATGAACTGCTCGGTCGATTGGATCCGCTGCCCGTTGAGACTGGTGATACGGTCGCCCTCGCGGAGGCCCATCTGGTCGGCCGGGCTGTCGCGATGGACGCGCACGATGGTGACTCCCTCGCCGCTGCCGCGGGCGATAGAGACGCCGAGGCCGCCGTCTTCACCGGAGCGGCCGGCACGCTGGTCGCGGCCGTACTGCTGCTGGTCGCGGCCGAACTGCTCTTCGCGGTTCCACCGCTGATCGCGACTGTACTGCTCGCGGTCGCGATTCCACTGCTCCTGGCCGCGGCCGTACTGATCCTGGTCGCGGCTGTAGGAGTCGCGTTCCGGCGACGGGAAGCGGCTCTGCCGGTCCTTGTCGGCGCGTTGCCGCTTCTGGTCAGCACTTTGGCGATCCTGGTCCTGGCGCTGGGAATCATCATCACTCGGCTTGTAAGCCTCGTGGTGCTGCTGATCCTTTTGCGCCTGATCCTGTTTTGCCTGATCCTGATGCGCCTGATCCTGTTTTGCCTGATCCTGATGCGCCTGATCCTTTTGTTGCGCCTGATCCTTTTGTTGCGCCTGATCCTTTTGTTGCGCCTGATCCTGTTTTGCCTGATCTTGCTGCGACTGTTCGTGCTTCTGCTGATCTTTCTGGGTCTGATCCTGGTCTTCTTGGGCGAATGCGCCGCTGGCAGCCACGGCGATCGCCAGGCAAGCAAGGCAGCTTGCCCCTACGTGCGTTCTGGTGAATTTCAACATCCTCGCGTCTCCTTTCATGATGGCGGGACTCGCCTGAACCGTCCGATCGCTGACGAAGGAGATCGGGCGGCAGGACATTTTGACACCGCCGAATGGCCACACATCGGCGGCCGGCTCAAACAAGAAACGAACGCATCGAGCAAACCATATACCAACGATCTGTCATTACAATACGCCTGGCAGGTTGCGGCGCACAACAGGGAAGAGCTGCAAAATGCGACAATGCGGCGTAGTTTTTGGAAGGGGTGTGCTAGCACGCGTGCGACCGCGATCGCGGTGTCGGCCGCACAACATGACGCAGTTGAGTGGTCGGCGGTCAGACCGGTGTCGATGGAGACGATGGAAACGCCGAGCCGTAAATGGCTGGAGCGAACAGCCGCGAGCGAGTGGGAGCAGCGCGGCGAAATGGGGGGATTGGGTGGCAGGCGTCCGGGTGGCAGGCGAACGCTGAACTCCATTAATCGGTGCGTTGCGACTTCGACCGAGCCATGTACCGTTCGGCAGCCACGTGGATCAACTTCGTGTATCAGCTAAAGGAAAGCAGCCTGAATCTGGCATCTTCGGCCCTATCGCACACAAAATTTCAAAAACCTGTGATTTAACACTTTGCAGTGTTCGGCTTGCGGTACTTATAATCTTCGATGGAGATCAACGACAGTCGTCGGGCGTCGCGCCTGATGCGTTTGATTTCATCACAGGCGATCAGAGAGAAGACTTAATGAACTTGAACAGATTGCCGGGCTTTGCAGCCGCGATTCGCGCGGCTGGCCTGGTGCTGGCATTGTGCGGCCAGACTCTTGCGCTGGAGGGAATGAGCCGACCGCAGTTCCAAGGTGCGGCGGCCCCGCGTCCGGCGTCCGGCGGGGCCTCGACACTCGGCTTCGATATCGATCTCATTTTCCACAACGTGCCGACCGCGGGCGAACTGGCTGCCTTCCAATCGGCGGAAGCCACGTGGGAAAGCATGATCAGGGGCTATCAAATCGATGATATCTTTAGCACCACGGTGACGATCAACGTGTATCTGGACACCATTGACGGCGCCGGCGGCATCCTGGGCGGCGCCGGGCCGACGTACGCGAAACTCAACGCGGCGCAGGATGACCTGACGCCGACTTTTCTCTACACAGACGAAGGCGACATGGTGTTCGACACGGCCGACACGCCCGCGCTCATCACGGCCGGCCTGTTCGACGAGGTGATTCTCCACGAAATGGGGCACGTTCTGGGCGTCGGCACGTTGTGGAGCGGCAGCTTGTATTCGATTTTCGGCCGGCAAGAGTTGTACGTGTTCAATTCGGGCCAGTATACGGGCGCGGCGGGGCTGGCCGCGTACAACGCGGAGTTCGGCCAGAGCGGCACCTTTGTGCCCGTCGAGCTGGGCGGCGGCAGCGGCACCGCGAACGCCCACTGGGACGAAATCAACGGCGGCGCTGGACTTACCGGCAGAGTCAGCAACATCGAGCCGCCGATCTACAACGACATGGCGTTCGAGCTGATGACCGGCTGGCTGAATTCGCCCCAGGCTTTCATCAGTAGCTTGACCAGTCAATCGATGATCGACCTTGGATACCTGGTCGTGCCCGAGCCTTCGAGCTGGCTGCTGGGCAGCCTGGGGTTGATCTGTTTCGTCCGTCGACGACCGCGCTGCTAGCCGCGGGCCATCGGTGGACGGACGACATCGTCGCATGCCACGCAAAGCCGTGGCCATGGCACCCGTTCGAAATCAGGCGGCGGCTTCGAGGAGCTCGCGGCCGGCGTAGTAGGCGAGCACCTCGCCCCCCAGTGCGCGGTAATCCTCGGCCCCGGGCGAGGTGGCCGCGTACTGGAAAATCGATTGGCCGAAGCTGGGCGCTTCGGCGAGGCGGATGTTGCGGCGGATGCGCGTCTCGAAGAGCCGCACGGCGCTCCACGCGCCCGACGCCTTGCGGGCGTCGTGGAAAAACTGCTCGACGTCGCGGCTGACTTCGGCGGCCAGCTTGGTCCCCGATTCGTAAAGGCAGAGCACAACGCCTGCCAACTGCAGCCGGTCGTTGAGCCGCTCGTTCACCAGGCTGATCGTTTTCAGCAGCTTCGACAGGCCGTGCAGGGCGAGGAAGTGGGGCTGGAGCGGCAGGAACACGTCGTCGGCCGCGGCCAGGGCGTTGATCGTCAACACGCCGAGCGAGGGCGGGCAATCGATGAGCACATAATCGAAGTGATCGGCGGCGGCGGCCAGCTTGTCGCGGAGAATCACTTCGCGGCCCACGACGCCGGCCAGCTCCACTTCGGCCGCGGCCAGGTCGATGTGCGAGGCGGCGACGGCGAGGTTCTCTTCCGCGCTCTGCCAAAGCTCGGCGATTTGCACTTCGCCGGTGAGCAGGTCGTAGACGGTGGGCGCCTTGGACTGCGGATCGAGACCCAGGTGCAGCGAGGCGTGTGCTTGGGGGTCGATATCGATGAGGCCGATGCGCTGACCGGCGCGGGCCAGCGCGGCGGCAAGATTGACGGCCGTGGTCGTTTTGCCGACGCCGCCCTTCTGGTTGATGATGGCGATGGTGCGCATAGAAGCTTGGGGGCTGGGGGACTGGAGGCTGGGGTCGCGCGGCGGATTATAGGGAAGCCGCCGAGTGCGCCTAGCGCGTTTGCGATCGTGCTGGCGGTGCTATCGTGGCGATTCGTTGCCTGCGGGGGCCAGTTCGCCGAGCATTTTCGCCAGGCCGTCGGCGATCGGCCGGGAGGAAAGGATTTCGTCTTCCCCCAGGCGGCTGACGTATTTCCAATCGGGCGAGAAAATCAGAGAGACAGCCTCGTCGTGCCGGTCACTACTAAAGCTTAAGATCCAGGCCCATTGATGAGTATGCAACATCGGCTCCGGCGGCCAATGGAAACTCTGGTCTTCCAAGAGGGCGTGGCGGAGATGAATCAGCCCGGGCGCATTGGATACGCCCTTCGATTCAAAGCTGTCAACTCCTCCGAATTTGGTCCTCGCCGGTGAAAGCCGGCCTGGCGGCGACAATCGCGAGAGATCGACGGCGGGCGCGTCGCGGATCAGACGAACCGTTTCCGGACCCCAGAATTTAGCGGCGCGGTGGGTGGCGGCGTAGCGGAACCACCAGCTTGCCCCGGCCGACACGAGGGCGACGGCCAGGATGCCGATGATCACTAGTTTGCCGGAGGAGGACATTGGCCGATGATTCCCTTCGCCCGCGTGGCGTGGCCGCCTTTTGGGCGTCGCGGCCCTTCAGTATACTGGCGTTGCCGACCGGCGGGTAAGCAGCCCGCACGGCACTTGCTCACCCATTCAGGCACTTACGCAACGCAGCATGGCCGATAAATTCGATCCTTACCGGGAAGCGCTCGTGGTAGAAGTAGAAACCGAGTGGCCCGAGGAGTACGACGACTGGGAGCCGGAAGAGCGTGCACGCGTCGAGCGGCTGTTGCACGAAACGGCCGAGCAAGCGGCGCACCTCGAATACGTCCGCACGCACACCGGATTCTGCCGGCGGATCGTGGTGACGGCGGCGGATATCGAACGCGTGGGCGCCTCCGCGGGCGGCGCGGTGAGCTGAACCGCGAGCGATTGGTCGCGATTATCCTCTGGCGGATTGGGCGCAGTTTTTTATGCCAATCGTTCACGTCAACCTGGGGCCGCGGAGCTACGATATCGAGATCGGCAGCGGGAACCTGGGCGAGGCCGCGCGGTTCTGCGATGCGGAGCAAGAGGATTCACACGCGGTCATCATTACCGACACCAACGTCGATGATCTGTATGGCGAGGCGGTCGCCGAGCCGTTGCAGGAAGCCGGTGCCCAAGTCGATATCTTGGCCGTCGACGCCGGCGAGCAAAGCAAGTCGCCGGAGGTTGCCACCGAGCTGTGGGAGCAACTGCTCGATCAAGGGGCGGACCGCCAGACGGTGGTCGTGGCCCTCGGCGGCGGCGTGGTGGGGGACCTGGCCGGGTTCGTCGCCGCGACGTTCGGCCGCGGGCTGCGGTTCGTGCAGATTCCCACCACGCTGCTCGCGCAGGTCGACAGCTCGGTGGGCGGCAAGGTGGGCGTCAACTTGCCGGGCGGCAAAAACATGGTCGGCGCTTTCTGGCAGCCGCGCGGCGTATTGATCGACGTGGATGTCCTGTCGTCGCTGCCGGACCGCGAGTACCGGGCCGGCCTGGCGGAGGTCGTGAAGTATGGCGTGATCCAGGACGCCGAATTCTTCGCGTATCTCGAAGCGAACATCGAGTCCGTCAACTCGCGCGATGCCGGCGTGCTCACGCGGATCGTGGAGCGGTGCTGCCGGCTGAAGGCCGACGTGGTGGAGCAGGACGAGCGCGAGGAGACGGGGCTGCGGGCAATCCTCAACTACGGGCATACTTTCTGCCACGCGTTCGAAGCGGCGACCGGCTACGAGCAACTGCTGCACGGCGAGGGCGTGGCGATCGGAATGATGTGCGCGGCCCGGCTGGCCGAGCGGCTGGGCCGCGTCGATGCGGCGTTCGTCGAGCGGCAGCGAGCGCTGCTCGAAGAGTTCGGCCTGCCGCTCGACGTGCCCGAAGTGGAGCGCGACGAATTGATCGAGCTGATGTACCGGGACAAGAAAGTCGAGCGCGGCCGATTGCGTTTCGTACTGCCGACGCGGCTGGGTCACGTGGAGCTGGTGCGCGACGTGCCGGTCGACGAGATCCTCGCCGCGTTGGAATGAGCTATTTGTCGACTAAATCGTCATCGGCGAGCCGGTGGTGCCGGGCTTCTCGTGTTCCGTGGACGAGATCTTTCGGTAGGGCGCCTGCTTTCGCGCCCGCGCAGTCCCTGTTAGACTAGGCCGCGAGGACCGGTGCGCGCATGGCCCAAACGCTGTTTGCCGACGAGCTGGTCGACGCCGTGCGGTTGTCGCTGGTGTCGGGCGTGGGGCCGCTGATGCGGAAGGCGCTCTTGGAGCGATTCGACGCACCGGCGGCGGTTCTGGCGGCGAGCAAGGAAGAATTGCAGCAGGTCGACGGCATCGGGCCGAAGCTCGCGGCACGGATCGCGGCGGCCAAGGACGAGATCGATGCGGATGCGGAGTTGCGGCTCGCGGCGGCGCACGGAATCGACGTGCTGACCGACGCCGGCGCAGAGTATCCGCGGCCATTGCGGCAGATCCACGATCCGCCGGGCGTGCTGTTTCGCCGCGGCACGCCGCAGCCGCAGGACGAGCTGGCCGTGGCGATCGTCGGCACGCGGCACGCCACGCGGTACGGCCTGGCGCAGGCGGAGCGGCTGGCGGGCAGCCTGGCGCGGACGGGGTTTACCGTGGTCAGCGGACTGGCGCGGGGCGTCGACGCGGCCGCGCACCGCGGCGCGATGGCGGCCGGCGGGCGGACGATCGCGGTCCTGGCCAGCGGATTGCTGAAAGTCTATCCACCCGAGCACGACCGGCTCGCTGAAGAAGTGGCCGCGAACGGATACTTGTTGAGCGAATCGCCGCCGCGAATGGATCCACTGAGCGGCGCGTTCCCGCAACGAAACCGGATCATTAGCGGACTGTGCGTGGGGACGATCGTAGTCGAGGCGCCGGACCGCTCGGGCGCGCTGATCACCGCCCGGCACGCCTACGAACAGGGCCGCGAGGTGTTTGCCGTGCCGGGGCCCGTCGACAGCCGCATGTCGCGCGGCTGCCACGCGCTGATCAAGGACGGCGCGAAGCTGGTCGAATCGATCGACGACGTGCTGGCCGAACTGGGCCCGCTGGCCGACCGCATCGAGCGCGACGACGGCACGCTGGTTCAGCACCCGGCCCAGCTCGCGCTGAACGAAATCGAGCAGCAAGTGCTGTCGGCGATCGACAGTTCGCCGGTTTCGATCGACGCAGTGGCCGCCGCTTGCGGGATGGCGATTCATCGCGTCCTCTCGACGGTCAGCGTGCTGGAAATGCGGCGCCTGGTGCGCCGCACGAGCGGGACGCAGGTGGTGCGGGCGTAAACCTGCTTGCCGCCAACGACTTCCGGCACGACGATTGCACTTATGAGTGATCACCGCCCGAATCTCTCCAGGAGGAACGAACGCATGAAATTCTCCGACGAAAGCTACAACCTGCGTGTTGAATTGGATGCCAAGCAATGCGAGCTCTCCGCCGCGGAAATCCAAAAGATCGAAGATGCGCTCGACATCTTGCGGCAGCCGATCGCGAAGTTCCCGGTGTCGACACTCTACTTGACGATCGAGCACCATCCACGCAGCGGCAGTTACCGGGTGAAGGCGGCGCTGCAGCTCCCCGGCCGTGGCCTGGCGACGGGGGCCGAGGACGCTCACATCCTCCCCGCCGTGCAGCAATGCGCGTGGCGGCTGGTACAGAAGGTGACGGCCTACGAAGAGCGGATGGAAGGCGTCGAGGAGAAAGCGAAGCGCGAGGAAGGAAAGCGGCACGACGTGCTGCCCACGCAACAAGTCGACCACCAGGCGGTAACTGCGGCAGTGACGGCGGGCGACTACGCGGAGTTTCGCAAGCTGATGTTCCCCTACGAGGAGCCGCTGCGAAAACGGATCGGCCGCTGGATCGAGCGCTACCCCGCGATATCGGCCCAGTTGCGCGAGCAGATCGGGCTGGCCGACATCGTGGAGGAAGTTTTCCTGACGACGTTCGACCGCTACGACGACCGGCCGCAGGCCGTGCCCCTCGGCGAATGGCTGGACAGCCTCATCGACCCGTCGGTGAAATTCGTGAGCACCGCGCCGGACGAGGAGCTGGACAACATCAGCTTCGCGCGGACGCTGGTGGAAGAATAGCCCATTAACTGCGCTTTTTGCGAGCAAAACTGCGGTTTTCCGCCCCGCAAGCCGTGTCGACGTGATACAATGAGTGCTGCACCACCTGCGCGTCTTCACAGTTCGGAGCCCCATGATTAGCGTCGACCCAGTCGAGTTCGTTCCGCAACCGCCGCGAAGTCTCTGTCCGATTTGTGGTAAAGCAAGCTATTCGCTGGGCGGCATTCATCCCCAATGCGCGATGCAGCAGGCCGACGAGCCGCGGACCGTGCGGCTGCGGGCCGCCAAAAAGGCCGAGGCCCAGAAGCAGAAGCCTCGCTCTCGTTCCTGGAAAAAGAAGTGCTCGAAATGCGGGGCCCAAGTGCCCGCCCGCCGCGAGGCATGCGAATGCGGGCACAAGTTCGGCCGCTGAAGCCAAGACCTGTTCCCGCCGAAGTTCGCACCGACACTTCCCCCCAGCCGGCCCAGGCGGTCGGTCCAGCGTCGCACGGGGCCAAAGCGCGCGAGGAATGAGCAATTGCTCGTGACATCTTCGAAGATGACAGGCGCTTTTGGTCTCTGACTGGCCAAAATTGAGCTTGCAGGCAGCCCAGATTAACGGCGCGCCGAGTCGACGCTGGTCCCGCGCGGGCAGCGGTGTGCCACCGCTGGCCGAGCATTATTTTCAGGTTGTCAAACAGCGAGCGCAGTCTTATGTGCGGGGCGAGTCTATCACAACGGGCGACCGAATTCAGCAACGTTTTTTGGCCGGGAGGCTCCAAAAAAGGTTCTTCGGGGTTTTTAAAGGCCATGACACCGCGAGATGACTATGGCCTTCGGCCAAAACGGGTGATGCCGGTTTTTCCCCAGGGCGTTGCCCTAGGCTACGGTGAGCATGGCCGTTGGCCAAAGGCCTCTTGTCACCAAGTTTCATGCGGGGAATACGAACCGGGTAAATCGCGGGTGGCACCGACTTTCGGCCGGTTGTGCGTGGCCATTGAGAAAATCCTGCTACGGCCGAATGTCGGTGCGGCGCAGCCGTGGGAGGCGTGGATGCTGGCGATTAGAGCGAGTCGCTCTGACATGTGCCGGACAATCCCACTGTTTTCGCGATGAATTCGACGGAACAACGGCTACGCATTTTGTAAACTTGCACTAGCCGTCGAAAATCCATTTTAGCGGGATGCCAACGTCGGCGGCGCTCTCGTAGTAAGCTGCCGAACTCCATCGCCAATCGGTGGGACGGTGGACCAGGCCGGCGCGCACCGGGTTGAGGTGCATGTAATCCAATTTTTCGCGTGCCTTGCGGGCGGTGAACAGGTTGAAGGGATAGTACTTCGCCTGCCAAAACGGCTCGGCCGGCGGAAACTTGGCCGCGTAGCGCGGCGCGACGCCTCGCAGGATGCGCTTCAAACGCAGGCTCGTCGTTTGCTTCCAGCTCTGCATGAACGGGCTGAGCGAACCTGCTGGGCCGAACCACAAGATCGCGTGAACGTGATCGGGCATCACCACGAACCCGCTGCAGATGCCGCGATGCTCGCGCAGCTTCTCGGCCGTAATCGCGATGAAGTCGTCGCGTAGCTTCGGGTGATCCAGCAGGCGCCGGCGGCGGTAGCAGGAGAAGGTGACGAACTGGGCATGGTGTTCGGCGTCGAAGATCCGTCGCGTGGCCATGCGCAATAGGGTGACGCGCGTGCGCGGCGCCTGCAAGTACTGAAGGAGGGCTGGTTTACCTCGTACGGCTGGGCCGCACCGACATTCGGCCGGGGGGAACGGGGACGATGGCGACGCACAGGCGGCCGATAGTCGGTGCCACCCGCGGGGTTGGGGGGCGAATAAGCGAACCTGTCCCGCTTTCTTGCCCCGCTTTCTTGCCCCGCTCAAGAACGACAAGCCCGACGGATCGCTGAGATTCACGGGTCGCCGGCGGCGTAGCGGCAGAGGTTGGCGTCGCCCCCTTCGAAGCCCAGCGGGTCCTCCGAGATGAAGCGGCCCGTGTCGGCGTCGTACCAGCGGGCCCGGTTGTAGTAGAGCTCCGCATCGCCGTCCCATTCCCGGCCGGCGAAGGCGTAGTCGCTGAGGGTCAAGAAATGATCCCCGTCCCCTTTAATTCAGCCAAGACAATCATTTAGGGAAGTCTGATGGTGGGGGCTTTTTCAACAGGCTGCTAGTGGGCCGGTTCTAGACGCCGGAAATGGATGACGCTAGCATATCCGATAGTTTGAAATCGTCTCCTCCAGCCCGTGATCGAATGGACTCGGCAAAGCCATTTCTACGTTGGGCAGGTAGTAAGCGCAAGCAGATTCCGACGCTCCTCGAATATTGGAACGACGATTACGGTCGTTACATTGAGCCATTTGCGGGATCGGCTTGCCTATTTCTCGCTATCGGTCCTACGGCAGCGTTGCTGTCCGATAAGAATACCGAGTTGATTGAGGTCTTTAAGGTTGTCCGGGATAGGCCAATCGAAGTTTACGAAGGAGTAGATGCGCTACCGCGCACATCGACACAGTACTACGCATTGCGGAAAGTCTCGCCGCGCTCACTTTCGCGCATTGATCGGGCGATTCGCTTCATCTATCTAAACCGCAACTGTTTTAACGGCATTTACCGAACGAATAGCAATGGGCAATTCAATGTGCCTTTCGCAAGTTCTCGCGCGGGCAAGTTTGTCAACCGCAATGAGTTTTTGGCAGCTGCGAAATTATTGAAGCGCGCTGTGTTGGAAGACTGCGACTTCGGCCGAACTCTACGTCGAGTTCGCAGCGGCGATTTCGTGTATCTTGATCCACCCTATGCCGTGGAATCGCGACGAATCTTCCGTGAATATGGCGCGAAAGCGTTTGGGCAACGTGACCTGGAGAGGATGCAGCGTCATCTGAGGACAATCCACCAAAAAAAGGCTACGTTTTTAGTGTCGTATGCAGATTGCCGGGAGGCCCGTTCCGTTGCGAGCGAATGGAACGTTCGTCGAATGCGCGTGAGGAGAAATGTGGCTGGGTTTACCGACTCTCGGCGCGCTGCATATGAGTTGCTTATCAGCAATGTTGAAATCTGAAGTTCGGCCAATCGCGGGGTACACGCGATAGGAGTTCGAATTATGGCGACTAAACGAACGAATGATCTTGCACCACAGCAAATCGGTGTTAAGACGCTCGCAACTACCGAACTATATCCGAATCCTCACAATCCGCGAGTGCTTTTCGATCGGGCACCCCTTGAGACGCTCAAGTCGTCAATTGCTAAAGTTGGCATTCTCGTGCCATTAACGGTGTATTTTGAAAAGAGGAAAAGCCGCTACGTCATACTTGATGGACAACGACGCTGGACATGTGCACGTGAGCTTACAATTTCCAAGGTGCCAGTCAATGTTGTCGATGAGCCCACTCTCGTTCAGAACATCGTGACGATGTTCCAAATCCACAAGTTACGTGAAGACTGGGAACTAATGCCGACGGCACTCAAGCTCGAAGTACTGATGAACGAACTGCAGGAAAAGAATGAAAAGAATCTCGCCAATCTCACTGGTCTCGACCAAGCAGTGGTTCAACGATGTAAAAAACTGCTCGCATATCCCAAGAAATA
>CAZHIV010000415.1:0-4462 GCA_964532675.1 uncultured Planctomycetaceae bacterium | reverse complement strand
GGCGGGCGTCGACGCGCTCGTCTTCGGCCGTGACGATCGGCGTGTCGTTCGACGCGGCCAGCAGGCGGGCATCGCCGGTCGCCAGCAGCGCGATGCCCGTCTTGCCGATTCGGAGCGAGCCGAGGAATCGCGAGAGGTCGTTGAGCGAGTAATCCGCATCGACGACGCCGAGGAATTCGCCGGCCGGATCGTACAGCGGTATGCCGTAGGAAATGCCGAGTGTTTTGCCCGCGCTGTCGACGCCGCCGACCCAGACGTACGGTTCGGTCCAAGCGGCTTTCTTCGCCTCGCGCGGCAACTGGAACCAGGGGCGCGACGCGACGTCGAACGCGAAGCTGCTGGTCGGCTCGTCGGAGATGGCGCCGTCGCTCTCTAGTCGCCACTCGTTCATGGTGGTCGAGGAGGGATCGTCCTTCACGGCCCAGAATTGCGAGCCGTCGTTATAACGGCTGACCCAGGCGGCGCGGCCGTCCGCGGCTCCCCAGACGATCGAGCTCAGCATGTCGAACGCCTTGGACTGGCGGACGAACGTCGGTCGCCAGGCGTGTAGATCGGCCGGATCGAGCGTGCCGGACGCGACGAGATGCTCGTTGACGCGGCAAACGCGGACCGGCGTGGCGAGCACCTCCGCAATCTTGGCGGCAGCCATGTCGTGAATCTGCGCGATGTTCTGGTCGGCCAGCTCGGTGATCGCCCGCTGCGACTGCCGATTCCACATTACCGAAAGCCAAAGCCCAACCGCCAGGACGGGAATGCCGAACAGAAGCGGCGCGAGGACCTTGATGGGCAGGCGAGTGAGCATCTGGCAAACATCCAACGACCGCGGCGTCGTGCACAGCCTGCCTCATTTCGGATCGGCGAGCAGGTCTTTGAACTCCTTGCGGAACTTTTCCACCTTGGGGCGGATGATGTACGCGCAGTACTGCTGGTTGGGGTTGGAACGGAAGTATTCCTGGTGGTACTTCTCGGCCGGGTAGAACTTGTCGCACCTCGTGATCTCGGTGACGATCGGCGACTTGAACGGGCCGCTCTCGTCGAGTTGTTTTTTGTACGCGTCGGCGATGCGGCGCTGGTCTTCGGAGTGGTAGAAGATGGCGGAGCGGTATTGCGTGCCGATGTCGGCGCCCTGGCGGTTGAGCGTCGTCGGGTCGTGCGTTTGCCAGAATACTTACAACAGATCGTCGTACGAGAACTCTTTAGGGTCATAGCTGATTTGGATGGCCTCGGCGTGGCCGGTGCGGCCGGAGCAGATTTGTTCGTAGGTCGGGTCGGGGGTTTGGCCGCCGGTGTAGCCGGAGACGACGCGCTTCACGCCGCGGAGCTGCTCGAAGACGGCCTCCGTGCACCAGAAACAGCCATTGGCGAAGGTGGCCTGTTCGAGGTTGGCTTCGTCGGCCGCGGTGGATTCGCCGGCGAAGGAAGGGACGGGTTCATTGACATCGGGCTGGGACATGACGAAGGTTCCTGCGCAAGCCACGGCCAGCAGGGCGATAGCAGTGCCGGCAATCAGGCGGGGGTTAGTGGTCATGGATTAATGGCGAAGCGAAGTGACGCTGCAGGCCGCGGCGTTTTAAAGTCAGTGGCACCGGCTGCTAGCCGGTGCGGAAAACAGCAAAACCGTGACACAGGCCAGCGGCCTGTGCCACTGAGCCGCGAGCATCGATGGTTTTGAAACTGGTTCTAGCACCAATGGTACGCGTGAAAGCTTTGCTGGACCGATAAAATCGTTATAGCCGATAGGGTTGATGTAGGGCAGGTCTCGGATGTCAGGGGGGAGTGTGCGAGCTTTCATTGTAGCTCTGGTTGCAGTGTGCGCTGCGCCTGCGGTAGGGCAGGAGTATGCGCCCGGCGAGCTCGTGCTGGGGAGCGAGCTGGAGCGATCGATCATTGCGCCGGAAGCTACCCAGACACCCGTCGTTGAGCGGCTGCCCGAGCCAACCCGTCCGACCGGCCCCGAGCTGATTCTGCTGCCGCCCGTCGAGGCGCCGGCAAATGACGAACGGTTGACGCTCGAACGCGTGGAGTCGATGGCGACGGCGTTCCATCCGGCGCTGCGCCAGGCCGCGGGGCGGATGCGAGCGGCGCAGGGGAACTGGGTGCAAGTGGGGTTGGGCCCCAACCCGGTGATCGGCTACTCGGGCGAAGAAATCGGCGACGACGGCACGGCGGGCAAGCAGGGCGGATTTGTCGCCCAGGAGTTCGTCACCGCGGGGAAGCTGCGGCTCAACCGGGCGGTGGCCAGCCGGGATGTTGCCGCGGCCCAGCAGCAATGGGAGCTGGCTCGGCTGCGGGTTCTCACGTCGGTGCGGATCTTGTACTTCGACGTGCTGGCGGCGCAGCGCACCGTGGCGCTGGCGCGGCGGCTAAGCGAGGTGGCGGGCGAATCGGTTCGCACCTCCGAGCTGCGATTGAAGGCGCTCGACATTCCGCGGGTCTCGCTCCTGCAGAGCCAAATCGAACGCGAGTCGGCGGCGCTCATCGAGCTGCAAGCGACGGAGCGGCACGCCGCATCCTGGCGGCGGCTGGCGACGGCCATCGGCACCGACGGCGCGCGGCCGCGCGAGCTGGACGATGTCTTGCTGCAACCACTGCCGGAGCTGGAATGGGACGACGCGCGCCGCCGCGTGTTCGCGGAGAACCCGGAGCTGGCGGCGCTGCGTTTTGCGGTGGACCGGGCACGGTGGGCCGTGCAGCGGGCGTCGGCTGGGCGGGTCCCGAACGTCAGCCTGGAGACCGGCGTCGCGCACGACAACGCTACGGGCGACGCGATCGCGAATGTCCGGCTCAGCATGCCGCTGCCCGTGTGCGACCGAAACCAGGGCGCGATCGCCAAGGCGTACGGCGAGCTGGCGGCCGCCCAGGCCGCGCTCGAGGAGCGGGAGCTTGCCCTGGAACAGCGATTGGCCGCGGCCATGCGAGACTATACGACGGCCCGGCTGCGGGCCAGGCGATATTCCGACCAGGTGCTGCCCGTGGCTCGCGAGTCGCTGGACATGATCAACGCCGGCTATCGCGAGGGAGAGCTCGATTACTTGTCGGTGCTGACCATGCAGCAGACGTTCGCCGAAAAGAACCTGGCCTATTTGCAGGATTTGGAGACGGCATGGAAGAAGTGGGCCGAAATCGACGGCCTGCTCGTGGGCCCGCTGACGGAGCAGACAGAGTGACGCTGGCGGAGTTTTACCTAGCGCAGCGGCTCGTAGCGGCCGAATGTGAAATTGACTTGTCCGTGTAGACGTCGTTAGGGTTCCACGGCCGCTGATCGGCGTGGCCTTGCTTGCATCGGTTCGGTATGACCACGCGACCCGATTTGTTTCCGACCCGAAGGCTGAGGCACGAAGGGAGCTTGCCGAAAGGCAGTGTCGTGGTCGTGGCACCCGTTAGACCCATTTTGGTACAGAACAGGGAGGTATGCTGTGCGCGTATTGACTTCAGCGGTAATGAGTTTGGCTTTGAGCACGGTTTTCGTCACGGCCGGCTTCGCTCAGGTCGCGGTGCGGCACACCACGGCGCCGCCGGGCAGCCCGTTGGCGGCCGGGATGGCGCCGAAGTTCACTTTCATCCTCTTCTGGAAGCAGCAAGACTCGCCGACGCAGCAGTACGCCGAGGCCCTCCGGTCGGCCGTCGCACAGCGGGCGGAGCGGGCCCATTGGACGAGCGTCAACGTGAAAGACCCTGCAAACCAGGCGATGGTCGATCTTTACGGCGTGAGCCGGGCGCCGATGCCGCTGGCCATTTGTGTGGCGGATAACGGGGCCGTGACCGGCGTCTTCACGCGGCGGCCTACGGAGGATGCGGTCGAGCGGGCGCTCGTGACGCCGGCGATGGCCGAGGTCACCAAGGCATTGCAGGAGAAGATGATCGTGGTAGTGCACGTGCAGCCGCCGGCGGCGTCGGCGCTGCCGGCCGGTGCCGCGGCGTTCGCGGCGGCCCCCGATTTCCAGGCGCGGACGAAAATCGTACACGTCCAGATCGGCGATCCGGAGGAAAGCCGCTTCCTGGCCGATATGCAGCTCAAGCCGCAGGACGTCCGCGATTCGATGCTGGTCGTCATGGCGCCGCCCGGCGTTCTCGTAGGAAAGTTCAATTCCAGCGTCACGAGGGACCAGATCGCGGCCGAGCTCCACTCGGCGGGCAAGTGCTGCGACAATCCGAACTGCAAACATAACCAGAAGGCCCAATGACCATGACTGCCAACAAACTAGTCTGGAAAGAGCTGCGGCAACGGCCCACCGCGATGGCCACCTGCCTGCTGGCGATAACGTTGGGCGTCACCGCGGTGGTCGCCATCCGGAGCGTGACGCTGTTTTCCGAGCGGGCCGTTTCCGAGCAGATGGAGGCGCTGGGCGCCAACGTGCTGCTCCTGCCGCAGGGCGTCAGCCTGCAGGACTACTACGCGGCCGACGCGCACGGGGCGACGCTGCCCGAGGAATGCTCCGCGCGGCTGGCGCTGGCCAACCTG
>CAZHIV010000414.1:0-7152 GCA_964532675.1 uncultured Planctomycetaceae bacterium | reverse complement strand
TATCGGCCTGCACCACGATGGCCGGTCGCCGCTTCGCCGTGCGCAGGTTGGAATCGGGATAAGCACCAGAACGACATCACCGCGACTAAACGGCATCGTAGGCGTCCATTTCCGGCCGGTCCCAGTCTTCGGCGAATGGCTTCAAGCGCTGCCGCAAATCGGCTGCTTGACGCTCATCAATGCCACGCTCCTTAAGGTCGACAGCTTCGCCACCGAGAAACGTAACAATCACCTTTCCTTCCATTTCGGAAGGAGGTAACTCAATAAGCTCGATCCTTCCTCCACGGTAGATACCTTCGTACGACTTTAGCATAGGATCGACCTCCAACGCTTGGCACGCCCTCATCCAAGTGTAGCCCGGCCGTCATTCGGTGACAAGAAAACCACGCATTGCCTGACGTGGTGGCCAAATCCTCGGTTGCAACTCCCGGCCAATCTGCTACGCTGACCATACGATAATATACGCCTGACCACTAACCGCAGCGGCCCGAATGCGGGGTCGCTGCGCGACGTGGGCTGGCGTTCGTTCTTTGAAAACTGAAAAAGGCGTCAGCGTTCGGCTCTCGGCTGTCGGCTATCAGCCAGTCGCGGTCGCAGGTCGTTCCTGACACGTTGTTGCTGCCGGGATGGTTCGATGCGTAGCTTTGCACCAAAACTCGAACGTGGGAGGCGTCTCCGACGCCGATTTCGCGCCGATCGCACGTTGGACCATGGAATCCACAATCGCGGTCAGAGACCGCTCCCACAGGAATCTTGTGCAAAGCCTTTGAATCGCTGGATCGCAAAAGTCATGGCGTTATGCGGCGCGGCAGTCGTCGCAAGTTGGTTGGCCGAAAGCCATTCCGCTTTCGCGGGTGGCGCGATACGCGGGACTTCTGCAATAAAAAATCGTGTTCGCCGCGCGACGCAAATCGTAGCGGCGCCAGTCGTCCGTGGTCCGTTGTCCGTGGTCCGTTGTCCGTTGCCGACCTGCGCATCCCTCCCTCCACTCCTCCCCGCCCAGCCTTCCACCCCCCGCCCTCCGCCCTCCGCCCTCCGCCCTCCGCCTTCCGCCCTCCGCCTTCGGCCCTCCGCCTTCCGCCTTCCGCCTTCCCCTACATCGCTTGTTTTCCCGCGCCCAAGTACTTAACATGGTAAGGTTTAGGACCGAGCCGGCCGCGAACCCCCCGCCGCCGTCCGTGTCCTCCCCTGACAACCAAAATCTGACCTCCGACCTCCGACCTCTGACCTCCGACCTCCGACCTCTGACCCCTACCGAAGGTACCGCCGTGGCGACTGTAACCAAGCCGAAGACCAAGACCGAACTCACGAGTGGCGCGGACATCCTCGTCCAGGCCCTGGTGAACCACGGCGTCGATACGATCTTCGCCTACCCGGGCGGGGCCAGCATGCCGCTCCATCAGGCGCTCACGCGATTCACCGACAAGCTCCGCACGATCCTGCCGCGGCACGAGCAGGGCGGCGGGTTCGCGGCGCAGGGCATCGCGCGCAGCACCGGCAAGCCGGGCGTTTGCATGGCCACCAGCGGACCGGGCGCCACCAATCTCGTCACCGCCATCGCCGACGCCAAGCTGGACAGCGTGCCGCTCATCGCCATCACCGGCCAGGTGCCGACGCACGCCATCGGCGGCGACGCCTTTCAAGAAACGCCGATCGTCGAAGTCTGCCGGGGCATCACCAAGCACCATTACCTGGTGACCGACGTCAACGACATCGCCCGCGTCGTGAAGGAGGCCTTTTTGATCGCGACGATCGGCCGCCCCGGACCCGTGCTCATCGACGTGCCCAAGAACGTGCAGCTCGACAAGACGGTGCCCGATTACGATGCCCAGCCCGACCTGCCCGGCTTCCGCATGGAAAACCCCCAGGCGCAGCCCGAGCAGATCCGCCAAATCGCAGCCGCGATCCGGCTCGCCAAACGGCCCATCATTTACGCCGGCGGCGGCATCATCACCGGCAACGCCAGCGAGGAGCTGCGCAGCTTGGCGCGCAAGACCGGCATCCCCGTGACGATGACCGTCATGGGCCTGGGCGCGTTCCCCAGCCAGGACCCGCGAACGCTCGACATGCTCGGCATGCACGGCTCGGTATACGCAAATTACGCGGTGGAGCAGGCCGATTTGCTCATCGCCCTGGGCGTGCGGTTCGACGACCGCGTCACCGGCAAGGTGGAAGAGTTCTGCAAGCACGGCAAAATCGTCCACGTCGATATCGACGCCTCGGAGTTGAACAAGAACAAGCCGGCCCACATCCCCGTGTGCAGCGACGTGAAGTTCGCGCTCACCGAGCTGAACAAGATCGTCGAACCGCCGGAGGACATCTCCGGCTGGGTCGAGCAGTGTCAGAAATGGAAAAGCGAGGAGCCGTTCCATTACAACACCAACTTCCCCGGCATCCTGCAGCAGCACGCGATCGACGAGCTGTGGAAGCTCACGCACGCTTCCGACCCGATCGTCACCGTCGGCGTCGGCCAGCACCAGATGTGGGCGGCGCAGTTCTATAAGTTCGACCGGCCGCGGACGTTTCTCTCCTCGAGCGGCCTGGGCACGATGGGCTTCGGCCTGCCCGCCGCCATGGGCGCCCAGAGCCAGTTCCCCGGTCGGCTCGTCGTCGATATCGACGGCGACGGCAGCTTCCAAATGAACATCCAGGAGCTCGCCACGTGCTATTGCGAGAAGCTGCCCGTGAAGGTGTTGCTGCTCAACAATCAACACCTGGGCATGGTCGTGCAATGGGAGGACCGCTTCATGCAAGGCAACCGCGCCCACACCTACCTGGGCCCGATCGAGCACCCCGAAGCCCGCGGCCAGGGCAACGGCCTCGGCCCCAGCGAGCGATACCCCAATTTCGTCGCCATCGCCAAGGGTTACCGCTGCGGCGCCGCCTCGATCCGCAACAAGGCCGACCTGGTCCCCGCCCTCGAGGAGATGATCAACCACCCCGGCCCGTACGTGCTGGACGTCGAAGTTCCGTACCAGGAGCACGTGCTGCCGATGATCCCCAGCGGCCACACGGTGCGGGACATGATTAAAGAATAAAATGAAGAATACGGCGCTTTTTACCCATCAGGGGTGCGACAACCGGCAGCCGGTCCCGCGGTCAATGCCAGAAGTCGTTTCGACGTAGCATTTTACAACCTGCACGCGGCAGCCGCACCAGGCTTCCGCCACTACTCCAGCAGCCCGCGTGGCGTATTTCATCAATATTTCACGTGAAACTCTTGACGTTCGACGTATCCTTTGTAATATGATTATTCGGGGAGGAATTGCGTCAATTCTTCGCGGCAGACCGCGCAAGGCGCGGCCCTCGCCTGACGCTGCTTTCACAGATTACCCAGTTGGCCGAGTGCATGCATCGCCCCTGCGGGAGCGGCGAATCGACCGTTTCCGTTGAGGATTAGGAGTCGCTAATGCTGTCCGTTAATATACGCGCTATCTCATCGAGCCGGGCTTTGCTACTTGGTTTAGCGCTCGTTGTTTCTAACTCGGCTCTTCTTAGCGGACAGGCTTCCGCGGCCATTCTGCCTATTGGGGTCGAACAGGACTACTGGTCGGACATGGCTTTCCCCACGGGAGTTACGGGCTCCTTCAACGCGGGCACGAAAACTCTCGCGATCACTGCCAGCCCATCCAATGACCTCGAAATCGGCGCTGAATTTGGCCCCAGCAACAGCGGACGGCATTACGGCACCAGCGGCACGCTAGGCGGTCCTTTCGGCGCGACCCTGAATGTCAGCGGAGTTATCATCGAGCCTGACGGCACGGTCACCAACGGCGGCAGCGTGGAGATCATCTTTAACGGCAGCGCCCCAGGCAGCATTGGCGATGACTACGGCATCGTCGCCGGCGCCCAATTGCTGACCGGCACCGTGTTGGAAGTGCTGCTCGACGCAACCGGCGATAACACGCTCGATGTGCTGTTTGCCGTCACCGGCGGCGCGTTGCAAAACGACAACCCCGATCCGGACGTCGGCGTCTTTGCGCCCAACAACTTTGGGCTGCTGCGGATCTCGGGCGTGACGATGCCCAGCACCTGGGCCAGCAACTTCAGCTTGAATGGTGCGAAAATCGATGTGTATGGCATCCCGGAGCCAACCGCGGTCACTCTCGGTCTGCTCTGCGCGATAGTTTTTGCGTTGACGGGTGGACGAACATGTTCTCTCAAAAGGATTTCGAAGAGAGCGTGATGACCGCCAGCGAGAATCCGACGTTTAGCGGGGATTTCGCCGTCAACTTCGGCGGCAATGCCAAGCGCGATATCGGCGCGATCAAGCCGTTCAATCCGGCATCGACATCGAGAAGCTTACCAACGGCATCGACGCCGAGAGCCCGGCGGATGCACCTGAGATCGCCGCCTGCGAATCCGTGACCTAAACCTATAAAGTGACCAATACGGGCGACGTCGACTTCTATTTCACGGACATCCAGGTCGTTGACGACAACGACACGCCCGACGACCCGAGCGACGATATCTCGAACACGACGGGAATCGTTTTTTTGATGAGCTCCGACCTGGGCGGCGATTTCATTCTCTCGCCCGGCGAAATGTGGCTGTACGAGTACACCACGACGGTCGGTTGTCGACAGCGCCGACGACGCACTTTACCGTTACGATGGGGCGACCAGTGGGCCGAACCCGCGTCGGAGCTCCCTGCGCGACGTGGCATCCCTGCTGCCAGCGGCGCGCCGCTGCGAACGACCCAATAGGCAGGTTCGCCGAAGTCCGCGCTAATGCTTTTGACCGATGCACACTGCTCGGCAAACTTCTCGCCGACGGATGACGGCTTTTTGTTCGCGGTCGACGACGTGTTTGATGACCGTGATACGGATTGTTTCAGTTGTGACGGCGACGATGAATCGCTATTCGACAATGTCGATATAACCGGACATGAAAACTTCGCCTCCGCGCTTGAGTGGTGATTGACGCCGTCGTCACCCAACTATACTGGACGTTACCAATCCACTTTGAGCGTGGCACGTGCAGCTCAGTTGAGAGCGTGCGCTGCTCAAACGGTTGGCCGAATGTCTTCGCCTGGGCGGCTGCCTGCTTGCTGCTGTCGAGCCGGCGAAGGCTTGAAGCCACGACTCGTCTACCCGCCTTTTTACCTTTTCCTTTGGAACAGATCGCTGTCCGGCGCAGTGCACTCCACTTCTACTGCGACTGGATGCCCGGATCACCGCTTTGCGACCATCCGTGCGTGCGGCTGTTTCCAGGCCTAATCCGACACGCCCGCGACACTGTCCCCTCGCGACGGTAAGGCGGTTCGCGTCGCCCGCTCGTCCCACATCCCACCGACCTTAATCCCCATTTGGCGTCACAGCGGCCGTCTGCGCGTCCGCTCCACGTAGACCGTACCACTCGTCTTTTTTTCCCCACCTTTGAGGAGGCAACCCCTATGTTTAGTCGCAATCGAACGAGCAGTAATCGCGGGCAGGCCAAAAATGGCGCCCGCCGCAAGGGCCAAAAGAAAGGATACGGCCGCAAATTGGGTTTGGAGAGTCTCGAGGATCGCCGTGTGCTGACCCTTGTCGGCGTCGCCCCGGTCGACTTCCCGATCATCGGTTATGACTCCGGTGGTTCGGTCGCCTACGACAGTGCGAACGATTCCTTTGCAGTCAGTGCTACGCCGCTCACCATCAACACCGGCAGCTCGTCGGGCTTTTTCTTCACAGGCAATCTGGACATCAACATCGAAGTCGACGATTCCGGCGGCCTGGTCGGAGGCGTTCTCGGCGACGACCTGTTGTTGACCGGCACGGTGGACGTGGACGGCGATTTCGTCGTCGACTATGCGGGCATTTTGCTGACCGGCGAGATCCTGGAATTCGGCTTTGAGGATTCCGGCGGCACGACGGACCTGTACGACTTTCGCTTCGTGGTCACCGGTGGCCAGTTGGCCAGCTACTTCGCCGGCAAGGACATCGGCGTGACCACGTCCAGCGAGAATTCGTCGTTCACCGGCGATTTCAGCGTCGACTTTGGCGGCAATGCCAAGGGCGAGCTGGGCTCCATCGAGCGGCCCGAGGAGCCGGCTATCGATTTGGAGAAGTTCGTCACGATCATGCGGAAAGATGATTGTCCTCCGGAGGGCCTGACGCCAGGCTTCTGGAAGAATCACTCTCACTACGGCCACGCGCCCCATGAGGCTTGGTCGGCGACCGGTTACGATCCGGACGATAGTTACGAAGCGATCTTCAGCGTCAACGTGGCACCCGGAGACGTGACGTTGCTCGAGGCGCTGAATAGCCAAGGCGGCGGCGTTAAGGCTTTGATGCGGCATTCGGCGGCCGCGTTGCTCAACGCCGCGCATCCCAATATCAACTACGCCTACTCGGCCAGTGAAGTTATCGACCTGACGCGAGAGGCCATCAACTCTGGCAGCCCAAGCCAAATCGAACACCTTAAGAACGAGTTCGATCACCAGAATAACAAGGGCGCGGACCTGTCCGATTGCCATACCTGCGAACCGAAGATGATCGGTCCGAAGGACGCCGACAACGCGCCCGGGTTGTTCGCCAAGGTCGGCGACAAGGTGATGTATTCGTACACCATTACGAATACCGGCGACGTGGCCCTTAACATCGACAGTTTTAGTGACGACAACGGCACGCCCGGCAACCCTGCCGACGACTTCATGCCGACTGCCGTCGACGCCGATTTCAACGGCTTCAATGACGGGGACACGAATAACAACGGCGTCCTTGATCCGGGTGAGACCTGGCAATTCCAAACCGGCTTCGCCACAATCACCGAGCCTGGCGAAGTCTGCAACATCGCGGTCGTCACGGCTTCGTCCGTCAATACCGGCGCGCAGGTCATGGATGAAGACTCGGCTTGTTACACCGCGATTAAGGATCATCGTCATAAGGATAAGTGCGACGGCCGGGATGAGCACGATCGCGACAAGGATCGATGCGATGACCGGGATAAGCATGGCAAGGATCGCGATAAGCACGGCCGCGATAAGCACGAACACGATAAGCACGACCGCGATAAGCACGACCGCGATAAGCACGACCGCGACAAGCACGACCGCGACAAGCACGACCGCGATAAGCACGACCGCGACAAGCACGACCGCGACAAGCACGACCGCGATAAGCACGACCGGGACAAGCACGATGACAAAGGCAAGGACAAGCACGATGACAA
>CAZHIV010000413.1:0-3518 GCA_964532675.1 uncultured Planctomycetaceae bacterium | reverse complement strand
ACATGCCGCTGCAGCACATCAACGACCGCATGCTGCGGCGGATGCAGCGCCGCGTGAACCGCCGCGACACCGAAGCGCTGCTCGCGAAGCTGCGCTCGCGCATCGAAGACCTCGTTCTGCGAACCACGCTCATCACCGGCTTCCCGGGCGAAACGGACGCCGAGTTCGAGGAGCTGCTGCAGTTCGTCGGCGAGCAGCGGTTCGAGCGGCTGGGCGTTTTCACGTATTCTTTCGAGCCCGATACGCCGGCCGCCCGGCTGCCCGATCACTTGCCGGACGAAGTGAAGGAAGAGCGCCGCGCCCGGTTGATGGCGGCGCAGCAAGAAGTCGCCTTTGCATGGAACGACGCCCAGATCGGCCGGCGGCTGGAAGTGCTCGTTGACGCCGCCGTGCCGGAGGAAAACAATGCCTGGGTCGGCCGGTCGTATGCCGATGCGCCGGATGTGGACGGCGTCGTGTACGTCACGGGCGAGGGGCTCGAGGTCGGGTCGCTGGTGCCCTGCGAAGTCGTCGCCCGCAGCGATTACGATTTAGTGGCCGTGGCCGTGTGAGTAGGCGACGCGAGCCGAGCGTCGCTGCAATAACGTCCGCCTCGGCTCGGCGGACCTACCATGCGATGAAAGATATCTGGAACGTGCCGAACCAGCTCACGATCGCCCGGCTCGTGCTGTCGGTGTTCTGCTTCTTGTTTCTGGCGATCGACTGGTATCTCACGGCGCTGGTGCTGTTCGTCGTCGCCGCGGGGACCGACTGGGTCGACGGCTTTTGGGCCCGGCGGTACGGCCAGATCACGCAGCTTGGCCGGATCATGGATCCGTTCGCCGACAAGATCGTGATCTGCGGATCGTTCATTTTTCTGGCCGCGGTGCCGCCCGTTTACTCCGCGTCGTGGCTCAATTCGTCGGCATCGGAGATTTGGGCCTGGATGGCCGTCGTCGTGGTGGCCCGCGAGCTGCTGGTCACCGCGCTACGGAGCTTCTTCGAAGAGCATGGGACCGACTTCTCCGCCAAGTGGTCCGGCAAGTGGAAGATGCTGTTTCAGTGCGCGGCGGTTGCGGTGAGCTTGTGGCGGTTGTGGTACTACGGCTTCGATGCGAACTCCCAGCGCTGGGCCGCCGTGCCCGACCCCTGGGTCACCTGGTCGCTGCGCCTGTTGGTCTGGGCCGCCGTGCTGATGACGATTTACTCCGGCTGGGTCTACGTGCAAATGGCGCTGCGGTTGCTCAAAGGCACGAAGCCGGGAGCAGGCGGCGGGGAGTAAAACTGCTCCGTTTCCGCCGCAAGCAGCCGCTCCGTACACCACTTCCCCGTTTTCTATGGACCAGCCACCCGGTGATCCGCTGCTCTACTTCCTGGCGATCGCGGTATTACTGGTTGGCGTTGCGACCTGGTTTGTGCTGGTGGTTCGCTGGCACGGCGGACAGCCGCCGCTGAGGTACGAGCCGCGCTCGCCCGTGCCCTGGGGCGCGCCGATCGCGATGTTCGCGGTGGTGTTCGTGGTCATCGCGATATCGGCGGCGCTGAGCGTCGACCCCACCGCGGAGCCCGACGAGCCAAACCCGCTGGAAGTGGCGCAACAGCTCGTCGGTTTCATCGTGTTCCAGTGCGCGGTAGTCGGCGGCGTGCTGATTCTCGTCGCGGCGATATACCGGCCCACGCTGCGCGACTTCGGCCTGCCCGAGTATGCCGAGGAGCTCGTGCGCGACGTGGGGATCGGCATCGTAGCGTGCCTCGCCGCGATCGTGCCGGTGTACGCCGTGCAGCTGCTGATGCTCGTCGTGTTCGGCCCCTCCGAGCACCCGTTGGTGACGATGGTGACGGGCGGCGAACCGAATGTCGGCTTGCTGATCCTGGCCACAATCACCGCGGTGCTCGTGGCCCCGCTCAGCGAGGAGATATTCTTCCGGCTGCTGCTGCAGGGCTGGCTGGAGAAGTGGGAAGACAGGCGAACTGCCGAGCGCGATGCGACGATTTCAGAGCCGGCTCCAGTTGAATCCGCTCCCGAGTTGATAGCCGAACTGGAGAATGACGAAGCCCGAATGACGAATGACGAATTGGAAGCAACGGGCCATTCGTCGTTCGTCATTCGTCATTCGTCATTTCCCCTGCCGCACGGCAGCGTGCCGATTCTCATCAGCTCGCTGCTGTTCGCGCTGGCCCACTTTGGCTACGGGCCGGACCCCATCGCGTTGTTCCTTCTCGCGCTCGTGCTCGGGTACGTGTATCAGCGCACGCACCGCATCGTGCCGTGCATCGTCGCCCATGCCCTGTTCAATTTGCTGGCCATGCTCATCCTCTGGCGGGCCGTTTTCCTTAGCGCCGAATAAGGCCCGCGATGATCGACTTGCAGGCCCACGAGCGCGGCATCATTATCCCGGTGCGGGCCCACGCCGGCGCCCGGCGCAACGCCATTCTCGGCGCCCGGCAGGCAATGCTTCGCGTCGCGGTGACCGCCGCCCCCGAAAAGGGCAAAGCGAACCGGGCCATTGTCGCCCTGCTGAGCGACCTGCTCGGCGTGCCCAAGTCGGCGATCGAGCTCATTTCCGGCGAGACCTCGTCACAGAAGCGGTTCCTGATCGTCGGCGCCAATGCGGAGGAAGTCCGCCGGGCAATTGCGCAACCTTTGCAGAACGGTGGAGGCCAATAGCCGGCGAGCCACGCTCGCCGGGGCACTGGACTGTATGGCAATCCGGCTATTGTCACTCAGTCTTGCGGCGGCGGGAATGCTCGCGGCGCCGCGCCGCTGGCCTCCCACGTGTGCCGGAACGTGGCGTTGTCGCGCACGTCGCCGCAAAAGTCGGCCGCGTGCCGCGGGTCGGTGAAGCCCCACTCGCGCTTGAGATCGATCAGCTCCTGTGTCTTTTCCTGCGAGAGGTATTGGATCGGTCCCAGTTGCCGGGCCAGGATCAGGATGCGGCAGTACGCGTCGAGAATCTCGGTCCACCAGTAGGCCCGCTCGACCGATTCGCCGTAGCTCACCGTGCCGTGGTTGGCGAGAATGATCACGTTTGTCTGGCGGGCGAACGGCAGCACGGTTTCGGCGAACTTCTTGCCGCCGGGCGTTTCGTACGGCGCGATCGGCACCTCGCCCAGGAAAACTTCGACCTCCGGCAGCACCGCCTGCGGGATCGGCTCGCGGGCGACCGCGAACGCGGTGGCAAGCGGCGGGTGGCAATGCACGACGCTCGCGACGTCCGGCCGGGCTTTCATGATCTCCAAGTGCAGCAGCACCTCGCTGGAGCGCTTCTTCGAGCCGGCCAATTGCTGACCCGCCATATCCACCAGGCAGATGTCCTCCGGCTTCAAGAAGCCCTTGCAGTGCATCGTGGGCGTGCAGAGCACCTCGGCCTCGTTGAGTCGCACGCTGATGTTGCCGTCGTTCGCCGCGGCGAAGCCGCGCTTGTAGATGCGGTCGCCAATCTCGCAGATGGCCTGTTTCAGCTCTTGCAGGTTGCACATTGTTTTTCGCTCGGCTCCCTCATTCCTCTCGTTCATTGTGTTTTTCAATCAATGAGCTC
>CAZHIV010000412.1:0-11186 GCA_964532675.1 uncultured Planctomycetaceae bacterium | reverse complement strand
TGGGTCTCGCCGACTCGACCCACCCTACAGATATTACAAAAACTGCTGATACGCGGCCACGGCCAGCTCGTCGACGCGGTCGTTTTCCGGATGGCCGCTGTGGCCGGCGACGCGCGTGTACTTCACGCGGTGCCTGGCCAGCAGCGCGTCGAGCTTCCGCCACAGCGGCTCGTTGGCGATTGGCACGAGCTTGTTGCGCTCCTTGCGCCGCCAGCCGTTCGCCTTCCACTTGGGCAGCCACTCGCTGATGCCCTTGCCGACGTAGACGCTATCCGTAAACAGCTCGACTTGACTGGACTGCTTGAGCGCCTCCAGCCCCTCGACGACGGCCGAAAGCTCCATCCGGTTGTTGGTGGTTTGCCGCTCGGCGCCGGCGCGCTCCATCACCTTGCCGGAGGCCGGATGGCGCAGAATAAACGCCCAGCCGCCCGGCCCCGGATTGCCGCTGCACGCGCCGTCGGTGAAGAGTTCGACGGAGGGTAAGGATTCTTGAACCACGAAAGCTAAATGGGCGTTGATTTCGGAGTGTGCCGGACGATCACACGCCCGAGCCTTGGCTTTCCAGCGCCGCGACGGGCGCCCCGGGCGTATCGACGGCGCGCGGCGAGCGCGCGAATACTTCCAGTTCATCGCGAAGCTGCGCGTCGAGCCGCGGAGTTTCCTCCAGTCGCCACGGCAGCCGCACCGTGAAGGTGCTGCCATTGCCCAGCTCACTTTCCACCGACACGTCGCCTCCCAAGAGCCGGCAAAGCTCGCGGACGATCGACAAGCCCAAGCCGGTGCCCGAATACTCGCGTGTCATGGCGTCGCCGTCCGGCGCGGCGCGGGAGGCCTGGCGGAATTTTTCGAATATGAGCTGCTGATCGTCCGGGCTGATCCCGATGCCCGTATCGGCGATCTTGAGCCGCAAATCGCCCAGTGCGTCGCGCTGCGCGGAGACCACGATCCGCCCCCCTTCGGGCGTGAACTTGATCGCGTTCGAAAGCAGATTGTTGAGGATCTGCTGCACCTTCGCCTGGTCCTGGCGCAGCGGAGGCAGGCTGGCCGAGGCCTCGCAGTCCAGGTCGATGTTCTTCTTCTCCACGAGCGGCCGGGCCATGTCGCACTGCGCGGCCACCAGCGCGTTGATCTTGAACTCGCTCAACCGGACTTCCATCTTGCCGCTTTCCACCTTCGCCAGGTCGAGGATGTCGTTGATCATTTCCAGCAGCATCCGCCCGGACCGCTGGATATTGCCGACATAGCGCAGCTGCTTGTCGTCCAGCTTGTCGATACCGCTCAATACGTCGCTGAAACCCAGGATGCTGTTGAGCGGCGTGCGCAGCTCGTGGCTCACCGTGGCCAGGAAGTCGCTTTTAAGCCGGTTCATTTCATAAAGACGCATGTTGGCCTGGGCCAACTCGTCGAGCCGGTTGTCGAGCTCGTCGTTGACATGGCGAAGCTCGCTCTGCTGGCTCAGTAGCTGCCGCAACATGCGGTTGAACGCGGCGCCCAGCTCCTCGAACTCGTCGCCGGTGCGAATTTCGGCCCGCTGTTCCACGTCGCCCTCCCGGACGGCGTTCGCGACGTCGCGCAGGTGCGTCACGGGCTTGACGATGATGTAGCGCACCACGGCCCAAAGGGAAAACATGGAGACGAACCCGATGACAATCGCGGCGGTCCAGAGGTAAGCCCGGTTATTGGCCTGTTCGGCGGAGATGGGACCATAGTCGGTCGTCACGCGGATGACGGCCATCAAGTCGCCCGCCTGGAGATTCGGACGCCGCCCGCCCGCGCCCATGTGCCGGTGGCAATTCACGCATGAGTTATCCGCGTACATCGGCTGGTAATACAAATACGAACGCCGCCCCTCGCCGTCTTCGACGTAACGCTCGCGGTAGTCCGAGGCGTCGGGCCGGTTCGGCGACGACCATTCGGCCAACCATCGCTGCTCGACCGGGACTTGGGGGCGATACTCTTCCGACAGCGGCTCTTTGAAGTCCGTCTGCGGCAGGATCACCTCCCATTGAAACTTCCGGCCCAGGTCGCGGCTGCTATTCACGAGATCGCGGTAGAAATCCTCCTCAAACTCATCCCACTGGCTGGCGTTCGGAGGGCCCTCTGTCGGCTCGCTTCCAGCCGGCTTGCCGTCGGCAACCAGGTGAGAGAAGTGCGCCTCCAGCCACCCGGCGCGGACCAGCTCGGGACCGATGAACTTCGAAGTCAGGTCGTTGACGATTTCATCCGTGCGCCGACCGTACCAGGTGAAGCTCAGCGTCAACAATACGGCGAGCGATACGCCGAACCACCAGCGGCACTTTCGCTCCAGGTTCGTTTCGCCCAGCACGCGTTTGAAGGTTCGATACGACATCAACCCTTGATTGTACGGTGAAACGCGCAACGGGTCCAAGTGCAGTCGCCGGGAGCTAAACCGCAAGCGGCGAAAATAACCAACAGCGAGTCTGTACCCGGCTTGCGGTTTAACCACACGCTTGCGGTTTAGCTACATCATATCGAGCGGGTCCACATCGACGATCCACCCGGCGCCGTCCGCCGCCTTCAAGTCCGCCGTGGCGGCGCGGACCACGTCGCGAAGCGCCCCGCCATCAGCCGAGTGCAATTGAATCTGGAACCGAAAGTTGCCACGGAGCTTGGCCATCGGGGCCGGCGCCGGGCCGAGAATCCGCACCCCGGGCGCCGCGCCGCCGGAACGCTCGCCCAGCCGGCGAGCAATCTCCTCGGCCAGCGCTTGTGCGGCCGCGTGAGTGCGGCCGCGGACCACGATGCGGATCATCGCGGCAAACGGCGGATATCCCAAATCCTCGCGATGCGGCAACTCCTTGGCGGCGAACGCCGGCAAGTCGTGCCGCACCGCCGCCACGATCGCCGGCGCATCGGGGCTGAGCGTCTGCACCAGCACGCGTCCACCTTGCGGGCCGCGGCCCGTGCGACCCGCCACCTGCGTGACGAGCTGAAACGTCCGCTCGGCCGCGCGGAAATCGGGCAAGTGAAGTGCCGTGTCGGCGTTGACCACGCCTACCAGCGTCACGTTCGGAAAGTCCAATCCCTTGGCGATCATCTGCGTGCCCAGCAGAATCCGAGCGTGGCCTTCGCGAAACGCGGCGAGCGCCCGCTCGTGGCTGCCGCGGGCGCGCATGCTGTCGGTATCCATGCGGATGCAGCGGTAATCGGGGAAGCGGGCCCGTACCTCAGCTTCCAGCTTTTGCGTACCCAAGCCGCTGAAGCGGATGCCGGCGAAGTTGCACTCCGGGCAGCTCGTCGGCGCGGTGGCGTGGTAATCGCAATAGTGACAGACCGCGGACGAGTCTTGTCGATGAAACGTAAGCGCCAGGTCGCAATCGGGGCACCGCACGGCGTGGCCGCACGCCGGGCATTGAATGTGTGTCGAGTGCCCGCGGCGGTTGAGGAGCAGGATCACCTGCCCGCCGTCGCGGAGCGTTTCGTCCATCGCGCGGTGCAGCGGCCTGCCGATCGCGCCGCGAGAGTATTTGCTGTGGGCCTGGTCGCGCAGATCGATCGTGCACACTGCCGGCAGGGGCCGATTGAGAACTCGCCGCGGCATTTCCACGAGCCGATACTCGCCCCGCTGGGCCCGATACCAGCTTTCCAGCGAGGGCGTGGCGCTGGCCAGCACCAACGGCACGTGCTGGTCCGCCGCGCGGCGCAGGGCGACGTCGCGGGCATGGTAGCGGGGGGCCGTTTCCTGCTTGAACGTCGACTCGTGCTCCTCATCCAGCACGATCAGCCCCAACTGCGGCGCGGGCGCGAAGATCGCGCTCCGCGCCCCCACTACGACGTCCACTTCTCCCCGGACGATCCGCCGCCAGTGTTCGTGACGCTCCACGTCGCTAAGGTGGCTGTGAAGCACCGCGACCCGGTCGAACCGTGCCCGAAACCGGGTCACCGTTTGTGGCGTCAGGCTGATCTCCGGCACCAGGAGAATCGCCTGGCGGCCGAACCGGACCACCTGCTCGATCGCCTGGATATAGACCTCGGTCTTGCCGCTGCCCGTCACGCCGTGGATCAGGAGCGTGCGATGCTCGGCCGCCTCGAGCGCGTCGCGAATCGAGGCCAGCGCGGCCGCCTGATCCGGATTCAACGTATGCGGCCGCTCGCGAACCGCCGCCGCCTCCTCGAGCCGATCGACGTTGATCCGCTGGACGCTCTCGACGACGAGTCCTTTCTTCCGCAGCTCGTTGATGGGCGCCATCGTGCAACCGGCGCGGCGGGCAAGTTGCCTGGCCGCGAGCGGCTGCGGGCTGGCGGCCAGCAGCTTCAAGGCCTCGGCCTGTTTCGCCGGCAAGTCGAGCTGCGCGAAACCTTCCGCCACTTCCGGCGGCACGGAGAGGAATTTTACGTTACGCGTACCGGCCTGATCGCGAACTCCAGCCGGCACCACGGCCTCCAGCACCTGCCCCCAAGGGCACAGATAATAGTCGGCCATCCAGCGAGTCAGCCGCAGCATGGCCGGCGACAAGAGCGCCTGGCGATCGAGCACCGCGCTGACGGCTTTCAGCTTCCGTTGGCCTGCCGGCTTATTGCCGAGCGCGACGCAATAGCCCACCACGCTGCGGTTGCCGCGTCCCAGCGGCACGCGCACGCGCCGTCCCGGCTCGACGTTCTTTTCCGGCCGCTCGACGTCCAGCAGCCCGGCCGGCACGACGTAATCAAACTCGCCGGCCGGCCCCCCCGGGACCACGACCGTCGCCACCAGCCGCTCGGCCGCATCGTCCGCTTCCCACGGCGGCGGCTCGATCTCAAAAAGTGACTGCTGCGAGGACATGGGGAGTCAAGAGCGGAGAGTCGAGAGTCAAGAGCCAGAAGCACGTTGCTTACGCGGCAATGGCGACTTGCGCCGTCAACCGTTACGATACCACTTGACTGCCGGCTCGCGGCAGTCCCCGCATTCCGGCTCTTGACTCTTAGCTCTTGACTCTCGGCTTTCATGCGTCTCGGCGTTTTCGGCGGCAGTTTCGATCCCGTGCACAACGGCCACCTGGCCCTGGCGCGGGCCTGCCAGCAGCAGGCCGCGCTGGACGAGGTGTGGTTCACGCCCGCCGCCATCCAGCCGCTCAAGCATCAGGGTCCGCATGCGAGCGACGCCCAGCGCGTCGAGATGCTTCGCCTGGCTACCGAGGAGGAATCGACGTGGCGCGTCTGTACGCTCGAAATCGACCGCGGCGGCTTCAGCTACACCGTCGACACGCTGCGGCAAATCCGCATCGAGCTGCCGGATGCCGATTTGTTCTTCCTGCTGGGCTCCGACGCGGTGCGAGACGTGCCGCATTGGAAAGAGCCCCGCGAAATCGTCCGCCTCGCCACGCCGCTGGTGGTCCACCGCGCGGGGCAGCCGGAGACCGATCTATCCACCCTCGCCTCGCTTTGCACCGGGGAAGCCCAGCCGCGGCTCGTCGAGATGCCCGCGATCGACGTCAGCAGCAGCAAAATCCGGCGACGCATTGCAAACAACGAACCGGTCGATTGCCTTCTGCCCGTCGGCATTGCGGCGTTTATCGCACAGCAGACTCTTTATCGCTGATGCAGGATCCACGGCGTCAATCGAAGTCTCTCGGCGATCTCGGCCAGGGCACGAGCATCGGCGTGCGCCGGCGGTAGTCTCGATAGGGCTCGCCCAGGAAATGGGCTAGGTCCCGCTCCTCGATTCGAATGGCGATGAGAATCCACACCGTCGTGACCGCCGCAAACAAGAGCCGGCCCTGCGACATCGTCGGCGCCGACCAGAAGGCGACGAGGAAGCCGAGCATCAGCGGGTGACGGACCCAGCGGTAGAGCGATCGTTCGCTGAAAGGCGCCGCCGTCGGCTCGCGCCCTTGGAAATGCAGCCATACCTGCTTCAACCCGAACAGCTCGAAGTGATCGATCACGAAAGTGCTGTAGAACACAACGGCCCACCCGAGAAAATACAGCGCCCACAGCAGGCCGCGTCCGATAGGGTTGTCGACGTGCCAAACAATTTGGGGCATCGGCCGCCACTGCCAATAAAGGAACAGGAGAATCAAGCTGGCCGCCGCCACGTACGTGCTGCGCTCGATAGGCCGCGGCACGAACCGGGTCCACCAGTCCTTGAACCACGGCCGGGCCATCACATTGTGCTGCACGGCAAACAGCAACAACAGTGAGACATTGACCACCAGCGCCGTCGAAGTGTATCCGACCTGGCCGTCGTCAATACCCTTGGGCACCAGCAGATTGCCCACGAAGCCGATCCCGTACAGGATCGCGGCAAAGAACAACAGGTAGGCTGCCAGGCCGTAAGCGAGGAATAGAAAACGTGTCATCGGCGTGATCCGTGTTCGGAGACAGCGTATCACGCCGCCGCGGGGATAGACAAGGAGGCAGGGAGAGGGGGAGACAAGGAGACAGGTCGTCCAACCTGTCTCCTTGTCTCCCTGTCTCCGTGTCCACTCCCTCAGGCCGCACTGCGGACGCGGATCCGGTCGGCCAGCTCCGGCGACTTCACGGCCCGCAGGGCAGTGGGCTCGCTGCGCAGCGCTTCGGCCAGCACATTGAGCTGCTCGTCGACCGTTTGGGCCAGATCCAACAGAATCCACTTGCGACCGCGGACCAGGCAATGCCCGCCGCCGTTGCCTCCCAGCCAGTCTTGCCGGACTTCGAAACCCAGCCGGCTCGCGGCGTCCAAGGCTTCCTGCAACAATTCCACCGTGTGCATCCGTGCAGCTCCTATCAGCGATTAGCGATTAGCTGTTAGCCATTAGCCAGCATGTGATGTTCATGCTAAGAGCTAAAAGCTAACAGCTAATAGCTTTCCGGGTCGCGGATTCTAGCGTGCCCGACTTCAGCCGGCTAGGTAGATTCGACGATACAACGGCTAGAGCGCAAGCGAATGGCGGGCAATGAGTTAAGACAACTCGTCCCGGTAAGAGCGCGTCACTGCGGCGGCGGGCGAAACTCTGCCGATGGCGGCGAGTCGGCTGCCCCAAATCCCGCCCTTCCCCTGCAAAGTGCAGACAGCAACGCAAGCAGTTGTCCGCGAGAACGGGTGCATCACGACTATGGCCGACGGACCAGTTTCTCTCGAACAGAGGATTCAGCAGCTTCAAGACGAGTTGCGCCAGGCCCGGCGGATGGCCGCGTTGGGCGAACTGACCAGCACCACAACGCACGAGTTCAATAACGTCCTCACCACGATCATCAACTACGCCAAGCTCGGCCTGCGGCATAAGGACGAAGCCTCGCGCGACAAAGCGCTCACCAAGATCCTCGCCGCGGCCACCAGGGCCGACAAGATTACCAACGGCGTGCTCGGCCTGGCACGCAATCGCGGCCACGAGCGCGCTCCGACCGATCTGGCCAAGCTGATCGATTCATCGCTCGTGCTGCTGGAGCGCGAGATGCAGAAGTACCGCATCCACATCGAGGTCCAAGCCGAGCCGGCGCCGCCCGCGCTGGTGTACGGGAATGAAATCCAGCAGGTACTGCTGAACCTCCTCACCAACGCGCGGCAAGCCATGCCGCGCGGCGGGCGGATCGTCATTCGCGTCGCCCCGGACCCGGCTGCCGGCACCGTCGACCTCACGGTGCGCGACAGCGGCAGCGGCATCCCGGCCGACGTCCTGCCGCGAATCTTTGACCGCTATTTCAGCACCAAGCAGGGCCCCGACGCCACCGGCAAGGGCGGCACCGGCGTCGGCCTGGCCACTTGCCGAGAGATCGTCGAATCGCATCAGGGCAAGATTCGCGTCGAGAGCACCGTCGGCGTCGGCACGGCGTTCACGCTCAAGCTGCCGGCCGCCAAATCCGACGCGGCGCCACCTTCCGCTCTGCCCATACCCAAGCTCGGCCTGCCGACAAACGAGGCCACGCCGGCACGGTAAGCCGCCAAAGCAGCGACCTCGCATTGGCCGAGCCAGACGTTCAGCGCGCAAATACCGAACCCTGCGTGGCCACGCCGCTCAATCGGGCGTGGATCTCGGCCAGCAGTCGTTGCTCCAGCGCCGGATCGCGCCCGAGCGGAATCCAACGCGGCGAGGAGCGCATCCGGCTGACCTCTTCCAGCCGCCGGCTGGGAAGCGAGCCGTCGTTGCGGAAGGTGGCCGCGCCGGCGGTGGCTTTTTCCGGCGTCGGCAGGTCTTCCAATTCCTTCTCGACAATGACCTCCACCAGGTAACCGGCCGCATCGGGAAGCACGCGAACCACGGCCCGGCGACGGATCGTCTGGAACGTGCTCTCCCAACGGTTGAACGAGCCGACCGAATCATCGCGGTGCGGCTCCAGCCAGGTGGCGCCCGACTGGTATGCCGTTTCGATGCGGCCCTCGCTCCACACCTCGCCGCCCCGCCGCGCACGCTGCTCCCGCGACACCGTGAAATAGTCGCTCACGACGTCCACGATTTGGTCCCAAGCCAGCTCCTCATCGACGACCGGCACGGCAATCGGGTTCGCCAATCCGGCCTCGGGACCGGGCACCGCGGCAGCGGGTGGCGGGGGCAACGCCCCAGGAACAGCAGGCGCGACCGGTGCGCCGGCGGGCCCCGCCGGCAGCGGTTGAGCGAACGTCGGCCCAAAGACCGAGCCGGGCGCGTGGCTCGGCAGCGGCACCACCGTCGAATGCGGCGGATAGACGGGCGCCGCCGGCGGCGCCGCCTGGATCACCATCGGAGAGGGCTGCAAATAAGGCCCCGGCACGACGCCCGGCTGTGACCCCTGCCGAACGGCCGTCGTCGGATACGGGGTCACCATCGGCGGAGCCGCCGGTGCAAACTGTTGGCCCGACCAAGGTTGGCACCCGGTCAAAAAAATCAACGACGCGAGAATAACTTGCCAACGGCTCATCGAATCCAATTGGTTCATCGGAGGTCCGCCGAGCCGAGGCGGACTCGCCACCACCAAACTCATGTTCACGTGCCGCTCGGCTCGCGGCACCTACGATCACGGCGGGCGGATTTCCACGCAATTCGCACGGCTAGCGATGTGGAATCCGCCCAGGAAGAGGCAGACGCGGCAGGGATGCCGCGGCTGGCCTTCGGCCACGCCGCCAACGGCGAGAATCATCGTGATTCGGCCGATCCGCCGCAAGTCGGCTTCCAGCCCGCCTGTGCGGCAGTCCAGGTCAAATACGCAAATTGGCGCGTTTCAGGCCAGAGGAAACTTTTTCGCGGCTTGCCACGTCTACAAAAGTAGGTCCCGCCCGCCGGGCGGGCCCTCGACAGCCGCGGAAGCGAGACTTTGTCGCCAAAGTCCCGACTGGCAGAAGGGCTCTCCTTTCCCCTCCCCTCATCGAACAGGAGCAGAATCATGATCGGGCGCATTTACACTCTGGCCGGCTTACTGACCCTGTTCTGCCTGGCCTCGTCTGCTACCGCGCAAGGCGTGCTCGTCGACGTCCGCGTGGATCACCCGATTCGCCTGCCCCGCCCCCTCCCCTGGCCGATTCCGCCGCGCCCCGTTCCGCCACCTCCGACGGCCAACTACAAGATCGAATCGATCGACGTCCACGCTGATCTCGACGACCAAGTCGCCCGCGTACAGGTGTCGCAAATCTTCGAGAACACCGGCAGCGTGCAGCTAGAGGCGTGCTTCATGTTCCCGTTGCCTTATGACGGGGCGGTGGACCGAATGACGCTGCTGGTCGACGGCAAGGAATATGAGGCCAAGCTGCTGTCCAAAGAAGACGCCCGGCGGCGCTACGAAGAGATCGTCCGCAAAAACCGCGACCCCGCCCTGTTGGAATGGGTTGGCACGGGGATGTTCCAGTCGAGCGTCTTTCCGATTCCGCCCGGCGCGAAGCGCACCGTTACGCTCCGCTACTCCCAGCTTTGCCGCAAAAACTACGGCTTGACCGACTTCATCTTTCCGCTGAGCACGGCCAAGTACACGTGCGAACCGCTGGAGAAACTCAGCATTCGCGTGGCCGTCGAAAGCGGCACGCCCATCAAGAACGTCTACTCCGCCACACACGACGTAAAGATCGAACGGCCGGACGACAAGCACGCCGTCGTTACCTATGAGGCGAAGGACCTGGTGCCGGGCGAAGACTTCCGGCTGTTCTTCGATAGCGGCGAGGGCGAGGTTGCCGCCAGCGCCGTCAGCTACCGCCCCAAGGCCGACGAGGACGGTTACTTCCTGCTACTGGCCAGCCCCGACGTAAATACGGCCGATGACAAGCCGGTCGCGAAAACCGTGATCTTCGTCGTCGATCGCTCGGGCAGCATGAGCGGTGAGAAAATCGAGCAAGCGCGGGGCGCGGCCAAGTTCGTGCTCAACAATCTGCGCGAAGGCGACCTGTTCAACATCGTCGCCTACGAAAGCGAAGTCGAAACGTTTCGCCCGGAGCTCGAAAAGTTCGACGACGAGAGCCGTAAGGCGGCCATCGGCTATATCGAGGGTCTGTATGCGGGGGGCGGCACCAATATCGACGGCGCCCTGCAGCGGGCCCTCGGCATGCTGGCCGACACGAAGCGGCCCACGTACGTCCTGTTTCTCACCGACGGACTGCCCACCGCCGGTGAATCGGGCGAGTCTGCCATCGTCCAGCACAGCGAGGAGGCCAACGACGTTCGAGCCCGCCTGTTCGCCTTCGGCGTCGGCTACGACGTCAACAGCCGACTGCTCGACAAGCTGGCCCGCGCCAACTTCGGCTTGAGCCAGTACGTTCGGCCGAACGAGGATATCGAGGCCTCCGTCAGCGCGCTGTATCGCAAGATCGGCGCGCCCGTCATGACCGACGTCGAGGTGACGATCGACGTCGAGGGCGGCGAACTGGATAGCATCCGGCCCGTCAATCGAATCTACCCGAAAGGCGCTTTCGATCTGTTCGCCGGCGACCAGGTCGTGCTGGTCGGCCGCTACCGCAAAAGCGGCGGCGCCAAGGTCAAGCTCACCGGCACGATCGGCGACGAGGAGAAATCGTTCGACTTCCCGGCCAAGCTCGTCGAGAAAAGCGACGACGACACGAACGCCTTCGTGGCCAAGCTGTGGGCCACGCGCCGCGTGGGCGAGATCATCGACGTGTTGGACCTCAAAGGCCGCAACGAGGAGCTCGTCAACGAGCTCGTGGCGCTGGCGACCGAGCACGGCATCCTCACGCCTTACACGTCGTTCCTGGAGGATGAAACAAGCGACGTCCGCGAGGTGGCCCAGAATCGCGGGCGGGCACTTCGCGAAGTCGAAGGGCTCGAAGCGGAATCCGGCCGGTTCGCCTTCTC
>CAZHIV010000411.1:0-4932 GCA_964532675.1 uncultured Planctomycetaceae bacterium | reverse complement strand
CAAAATGCAAAATGAAAAATGCAAAATGGGTCGCTTCCTCATTTTGCATTTTGCATTGATCATTTTGCATTTTGCATTCGCCGGTCCTGCCAGCGCTCACGCAGCTGAGTCGCTCGCCGCCCGGGAAGAAGCCGCGCTTCGCGCCGCCGCCGATAGCGTCGCCGAGTCGGTGGTGCAAATCCGCACGATCGGCGGCGTCGATTCATTGGGCGGCGCGCTGTCGGCCGACGGGCCGACGACGGGGCTCGTGATCTCC
Source organism: uncultured Planctomycetaceae bacterium (assembly GCA_964532675.1). Lineage (GTDB taxonomy): Bacteria > Planctomycetota > Planctomycetia > Pirellulales > Lacipirellulaceae > JABDGM01. Next base: position 4,676 of record CAZHIV010000411.1, on the reverse strand, counting down.
AGCGACGGCTATGTCGTTTCCAGCGCGTTCAACTTTGTCGAGGAGCCGGCGTCCGTTGTGGTGACGCTGGCGTCCGGCAAGCAGGCGCCGGCCGAGCTGGTGGCGACCGATCACAGTCGGATGTTCGTTCTCTTGAAGGTGCTTGGCGCGGCCGACCTGCCGGTGCCTACGCTGGCGCCGCCCGAGGAGGTTCGGCCCGGCCAATGGGCGATCGCGGTTGGCCGAACGTTTCGCGCCGATCAGACCAACGTTTCCGTGGGAATCGTCAGCGCCGTCGGCCGCATGTTCGGCAAGGCGATTCAAACCGACGCCAACGTCTCGATGACCAATTATGGCGGACCGCTTGTCGATATCCGCGGCCGCGTGTTGGGTCTCATCGTGCCGATGGCGCCGCAGGCCACGAGCGAAGTGGCTGGCGTCGAGTGGTACGATTCGGGGATCGGCTTTGCCGTGCCGCTGGCGCCTATCGCCCGTCGACTGGAGCAGATGAAACAGGGCGAGGACCAGCGGCCGGGCATCCTCGGCATCGGCATGTTGCCCAAGAACCCGCACGCAGCCCCCGCGGAGCTGGCGGCCGTGCGGCCCGCTTCGCCGGCCGGCGAAGCGGGCCTCAAGAAGGGCGACCGCATCGTCGAAGTGGACGGCCGGCCGGTGCGCACGCAAAACGATCTCCGCTTCGCGCTCGGTCCGCGCTATGCCGGCGAACGCGTCCGCGTCGTGGCGAAGCGCGGTGATGAGCGGCTCGAGCGGACCATCACACTCGCCGGCGAGCTGCCGACTTTTCGCCATGCCTACCTCGGTATCCTTCCCATTCGAGCCGTGGTCGAAAGTGCCGCCGATGAGGCGGAGACGCGCGACGAGGCAGATAGTGAGGAGGACGGAAGCGGCCTCGCCGTACGCATGGTGTGTGAAGGCAGTCCTGCCGCGGAAGCCGCCGTGAAACCTGGCGACCGCATCCTGCGCATCAACGACACCGCGATCGAAACCATCGACGACGCATTGGAAGCAATGAACAATGTGCCGCCCGGTAAGGAAGTTCAAGTAAAGCTGCAGCGGCACGGGGGCGACGAGGGACCGGAAGAGCGGACGCTCACCGCCGCCCGGATGCCGGCCAGTGTGCCGAACGAGTTGCCGCCGGCTTACGCGGCCGACTCCAACGGCGAGGCTGAGGTGCCGGAGGCGACTAGAGCCGGGGAAACCGTCGATCTGAAGCTGCCCGAATTCCCTCACGATTGCAAAGTCTACGTGCCTGCTTCGCATGGGGCGGGCCGGCCGCAGGCCGCGTTGCTTTGGCTGCACGCGCCGGGCAAAGCCGATGCGGAGGAAGTGCTCCGCCGCTGGCGACCCCTATGTGACCGCGACGGCATCTTGCTCGTCGTGCCCACGGCGGCCGAGACCGGCCGGTGGGAGCCGACGGAGCTGGAATACCTGAGCCGGCTCGTGGAGCGGGTTTTCGCGCAGTACAAGATCGATCGGCACCGCGTCGTGATTTACGGCCAGGAGGGCGGCGGCGCCATGGCCTGGCTGCTGGGGCTCGCCAACCGAGAGGTGTTCCGCGGCATCGCCGCGTCGGCCGCTCCCATGCCGCGCCAGGTTCGCGTGCCGCAAAACGAGCCAACCCAGCGGCTCGCCATCTTCGCGGCCATTCCGCCCGGCAAAGACGCCACGACCGTGCAAATCGCCGAAGGGCTGCAGAAGCTGTCCGACGCCGGTTACACCGTGTTGACGGTTACAACACCCACCGCCTCCGGCGACTTATCCGAGGCCCAGCGCGCGGAGCTGGCCCGCTGGATCGACGCGCTCGATCGGTTTTAAAAGTTCTAGAACCGGTTTCCAAACCATCGATGCTTGTGGCTCAGTGGCACAGGCCGCTGGCCTGTGACGCAATTCCGTAGTTTTCCGCACCGGCTAGCAGCCGGTGCCACTAGTTTTGAAAACAGTTCTAGAAAATGCTGCTCTCCCGCGCCAGCACGGCCAGCGCATGCGCGGCGGCAGCTTCACTCACCTTCTGGCCGAGTTGCCCTGAGAGCGACACTACCTGCTTCTCGTGCGCTAGGATCTCACGCACGACATCCCGCGCCAGGAACTCGCCAGTTCCGCTCAGGATCGCTCCTTCCGGCGATCGATGGAGCCTGCCGAGAACCTGCTGGATCGCATCCCGCACTTGACCGGCTTGCGCGTCGCGCACCGCGGCGGCCGCTTGGAAAGCGTCGGCGTCGCCGAAGGTGGTCGTATCGGCACAGATCATGCGCGCCAACCGCTCGCGGGCAAATTCCTTCGTCAGCGGCCGACCGTCGGCGGTCCAGTCGCTCGCGGTTTGCTCCGGCAACTCACCGAGAATCAGGTAGGCGTCGCCGGCGGTCGCAAACAACTCGGCCGCGACCGGGCATTCGCGGCCGCGCCACGGCAAATGTCGCGTGATGGCACACACCGGCGTGCGGCCGACGCCCGTATAAACCAGTTCGCCCGCCAGCAGCCGGTCGGTGTCGCTGAGACCGGCCGGACGTGGCGTGCCGTCGACCAAAGGGACTACGTCGGTGGTTGTCGAACCGACGTCGACAAGCAGCCCGGCGTCGCCGTCGATGAATCGGCAGGCGAAGCTGGCTAGTGCGTGCCAATTGCTGGCTGCTGCGAGCCGGGGCGTTTCCCGTGCGCGTTCTACGGCGACCAGCCGGCCATCGACGAGGTACACGAAAACCTTCCGTCCCCCGGCCGCCTGCTCAACGGCCGCCAGGATGTGCCGCACGCCCTCGGCCTTGGTGCGAAAGCAGTCGCATAGCTCGCCCGTCATCGTGACAGCCAAACTTTGCCAGGCGGGTGCGGCTTCGATCAGTCTTGCCAATGCGTCGGCCAATCCGCTCGGCTCGCGCCACAGCGGAAATGGCACACTGCGGGCCCAGCCGAGCCCGTCGGCCGCTTTCAAGTTCGCCCCGCCAATGTCAAGTCCCAGCCAAGTCATCGCATGAAGCTTACGTTTCCAACGGGGTCGAACTCCAGCGGCCGAGGCGAGAATTCGACTTGCTGCGTTTCGCCCTGGGCTATGCGCCACATGGCGTCGGCGAGGTTCGCCTGCGCTGCCGCCCGCAGGCCGACGTACGACGTTGTGAACCGCGGATTGACTTCGACGACGGCATCTTCGCCGCCGTGCGGGTCCCTGCCAAGCACGATGTCGACGCCGACGTAACCGGTCGCCGGCGGCATGGCGTCGAGCGCCCGCTCGGCCAGCGCGGTCGCCCGCTCGGCCAGTCCGGCGGCCAACGGCAGCTCGCCGCCCAGGTAGCGGAGTCGGCCGTCGTTCGAGATCCGCTGGCGGCACGGCGCCAGGGCGAGCCGGCCGGCCGGTCCACAAAGCAGCGCGACGCTCACCGGCAAGCCTGGCACGAAGGTTTCCAATCGCCGCGGCCAGGCATAGGCCGGCGGTGCGTCGTGCGGGCCGCTTACCAGGTACGTGTCCTGCGAGCCGGCACCTTCGACCGGTTTCAAAACAGCCGGATATTCGAAGTCCTCTGGCAACGCGGCGTCGGATTCGAGCACCATGCCGCGCGGGGTCGGCACGCCGGTGGCGGCCAGCGTCGCACACGTACGCTGCTTGTCGGCGGCGACACGGATGAAAGCCGGCGAGGGGGACACCAGGTGGGCACCGGTCGCCGCGGCAAGCCTCGCGGTTTTCAGCAGGATGCCGTCAAACTCGGGGGCGATGAGTATCGCCGCGTCGGCTTCGCCGGCGAGCCGCTCGATTTCCTCGACGTGCGAGTAGCTGCTCAGCACGTCCACTACGTCGCAACCCGGCAACGCAAGCTGCAACACGCGCGGATCGCGAAGCGCGGTGACGCGGCAACCGTCGATCCGCACCAGGTCGGCCGCCACGGCGCCGACCATCGCCATCCCTTCGCCCAGCAGCGACGCCGGCAGCGGCCCCGGCTGATCCACCAACCCGCCGCCCGTGGCCCACTCGTAGAGAAAAACGTGCATGGGCCACTTAGCCCCCGGTCAGTGACCGGGGGCTAACTAGAATATCCCCAACTGATCCCGCGCGTCCTCCGTCATGCGGTCGGGCGTCCAGGGCGGCTCCATCACGAGCTTCACATCGACCTCGCCGACGCCGTCCAGCCGGCGAACCGCGTCCTGCGACTGGCTCAACAGCTGCGGCCCGGCCGGGCACGCCGGACTGGTCATCGTCATCTCGACCTCGACATTCGACGTGCCCGCCGGCTGCTCATCGATCTTGATATCGTAAATCAAGCCCAGATCGACGATGTTGACGAACAACTCGGGGTCGATAACTCCCTTGAGAGCTTCGCGGACTTTGTCTTCAGCAACGGGCATGGTGTTTCCTCCATTTCGACAATTATACGGCGTCGGCTGGAGCACTGTCTAATCGTCGTTCAGCCGCACAAAGATTTGTTCGCCCTCGACCTTCACGTCGTGCGACCGGGTCGGCTTGGTGGCCGGCATGGTGAGTGCCGCCCCGGTGCGGATATCGAATTTTGCACCGTGACGCGGGCAAGCAATGGACTTCTCCTGCGCGTCGACTGGCCCATCGCTCAGCGGCCCGCCGTCGTGCGTGCAGACGTCGTCCAGCGCGTAAAAATGCCCAGCCGCGTGGATCACCGCCACCAGTCGCTCACCCACCTCCACCAGCAGCGAGCCGGGGTCGGGGATTTCGGAAACCTTGG